>URZS01000198.1 GCA_900552445.1 uncultured Veillonella sp.
CATTATGTAATAAAAGAGAGATATGAATTGTATAAAATTTAAGTTTATAATAAAATATTCATATACATTTGGTAACGTTAATATATTCAGAGAAATATAACACCTTATGGAGGTCCCTTATGAAATTAAAACAGCTTATTTTATCTAGTATCGCTGTAGGTGCACTAGCTTTCACCTTTGGCGTTGCACAGCCTGCACAAGCAGCTATTGGCATGGAAAATCCTGGCCCTGCAATAAACCTTGAGAAACCTGCAGCTGTCACAACACAACATCACATTAATGTAGATGGCAAGGTACTTGAGCCTATTAACGGCGAGCAAAACGTAATCTATGTAGACGGACAACCGCTCGTAGCATTGCGCCAAGTATCCGAAGCATTGGGCTATAAAGTAGCTTGGGATGAGCCTACAAAAACGGCATTAGTAGATATGAACATCGCTACACTAGCCATCCAACCAGATTCTGCGGAAGTAGTGCGTCATGGTAAATTAAAGATCATCAACCTTGATACTTCTGAGTCCTTCTTGCCTGCAGCTCGCAAGGTAGACGGCACAATCTTTGTAAAACCACAAGTATTCAAATTATTATTGAATCAAGTGAATATTACAAAAGACGAAATCTTCATTGCCCCTCAACGTGCACAATTGGCGTCTACCACAAACACAGATGTACCCCACAAGAATGAACTCAACACCTTCTTACCACCATCCCAAAATGACGTAAAGAAAAAAGAAGATCCAAAAGCAAAACCGCTTATTAAAATCAAAAAAGCATTGGCTAAAGACACTGCAACTACTATAAATACAGAAGCTACAGAAAAATCTGAATACCAACGCGCTAATGGCTTAGATCGCTAATCCATAAGCATACAATAAAAGGTCCCCAATGGACTGTTTCCCCATTAGATATAATCTTAGGGTGTACAGTCCATAAGGGACCTTTTTATTCTGTAAATGTAACTAAAATGACTATTGCAAAATCAATTATTTGCCGAAGCCATAGCGGTTAAGTGCCGTATTACCATTACCATATATAGCCATAATCTTCGCCATGAAATAATCAGCCACTGCGAAAGAGTATGCTGCAATATCATTGTAATCAGAATATTTAGGGGCTACATTAGCAGTATTAACGCTTTCAATAGTTACATTGTTATTACTAGTTACAGGTGTTGTAAGTTTGTTTGTACCAGTAGCAGGTGCAGGATCTGTAACTGTTACAGTAGAGCCCATAGCTGGATTAACGTAACCTGTTGGAGTATATACTGGTGGACGTTGGGAATCAGTATATTTATAGCCATAAGAAGCGTCCGCTTGTTGTGGTGCCAATGTAGCTACACCGAACGCAAGAACTGTGGCTGCAAAAACGATAGATAATTGTTTAGATGCTTTCATAAAAACCTCCATAGTAAGTACTAAAAGAAATGCGTGATTATCAAAAAAACTGATAACGGAGATTTATTATAAACTTGTTATCTAAACTCACAATGAATTGTTGTAAATATCATTAATATTTCATTTATCAATTAATTTTGATACTTTCAACACTATCTTTTACAGAATCCATTTGTCGTTTCAAATCTTTAATAGATCCTTTTACATCGTCAGGAATCTTGACGTCTTTAAGACCTTTGGCCGATTCCGAGGCACGCTTACTATTTTCACTAGCTTGCTTCATGCCCTCTTTAATTCGGTCCATATTCTCATCTAGCTCATCAAAGGAGTCTTCATCATAGATGATAAAATTACTGCCCCCGTGGGACGTAATATTAAGAGGCCCCATCGTAAGCTGTCCATCATCGATGCGCAACGCATTCGTCGAAATCGTAGTAATCTTCGTATTTACTTTCACATCACTAAAGGAGAGATGCCGCCCCTTATTGTGAAAGTTCCCAGTAATGCTTTGAATCGGTATGAGCATATAATGGCCTTCGCCAGACCAGAAATTACCCCACACCTCCATATCACGAGGCATACCTTCGCTTTTAAAGTTCAAATTAGCCGATACAGGAACGAGGAACTCCGGCGTTTTAAGGGCCACACTACTGTCTAAATCCTTTGCTACGCCAGTAATCGTATAGGCACGAGTATCCAAATTATAAACACCTTTCGCCTCTAGTTTACCGTTGAACACATTGGCATTGACGTTAGAGAAGTTCAAGATACCATCTTGGTATGTCACATCGCCTACTACATTATCAAAGGTCAATGCAGGAATTCGCAATATAGGCATTGTCACGCGACCTTTCGCAAAAGGTCTATTAAAATCGCCTGTTACCTTTGTAAGCAAGGTCATGGTATCGTGAATATTCTCACCGAACCCAAGGGATGATGGGTCTACACCTTTCACATCAAACTGTAAATCTAGCTGAGGCATACGATGTTTTAGCACATCTTTTAAATCTACCCGGCCTTTTAAAACGAGACCATCACCAATAGCAGTGCCACCAAATTTTCCTGTTTCCATATCAATGTGTACAGCACGATTGCTATCTAGATCGATCCGAGCATTTACATCCTTCATCACATAGTGACGATTTCTGTTAAATACCTCTAGTTGGCTATTTCTAAGCCTAATCTTAAGATCTAAGTGTTGCCCTTGCCAATTAAAGTTACGCACCTTATTGCCTAGTTCCTCTTGTCGTTCTTGTGTCGTTTTTCTAGGAGCTTTCGGCCGTGGCGCTACCTCATTAAGAGGCTTCTTTACATCAGGCGATGGTGGAACAAAGTCAATTCGGTTGTTTTCATCCAAATCAATGACGATGATTGCATCGTTTAATTCAATACCATTAATAGCGGATGCCTTGAAGTTACGCGTCACCACGTCCCACATATTAACCCGTATCTTACCATCTGGAACTGTTACTAATCGTCGCCCATCTGGGTCCGTCCATACTAAATCAGTAAAGGATAATGTGCCCCAAGGCGTGGCGGATAAACTTTCCACCGTAACAGTGC
>URZS01000199.1 GCA_900552445.1 uncultured Veillonella sp.
TCATGACCATCATAAGATACAGTATAACAACTAGATTTAGGCGTCATATCAACATCATGAGCATTCAACGTACCGTTACCATCAATACTATAGGTAATGATAGGTGCTTTAGTTTTTTCAACAACCCGATGACCATAGGCATCATCGATATTGATAATAGCGCCCTTACCAGATTTGATTTGGTCAGGTTCACTTACTTGTTCAAATAATTTACATTTAGCTTCCAAATAGTTTTCAAAAGTTTTGTGAAAGTCCAAATGATCCTGCGTCAAGTTAGTAAATACTGCTGTATCATATTCAACACCAGATACGCGACCTAGTGCTAAAGCATGAGAAGAAACCTCCATTACACAATGTGTAACACCTTCCTCCACCATTTGATGAAGAATATGTTGCAAATCTACTACATCAGGTGTCGTATTATGAATTGGATACGATGTATCGCCAATCATAATATGAACAGTGCCAATAACACCTACTTTATGACCTTGAGCTTTTAAAATATGGCGAATCATATGGGTCGTTGTCGTTTTACCATTAGTACCAGTAACGCCAATCATGCGCATGGAATTTGCTGGATAGTCGAAGAAATATGGCACACAAGCCATCATAGCAGTGCGCGTATCTTCAACAGTGATAACACAAATATCACCACTAACTTCCACTGGTTTAGACACAAGTACAGCTACTGCACCTGCTTCAATAGCTTTATTTATATAGTTATGACCATCTACAGTAGCACCATCTAAAGCAATAAATAAACTACCGGCTTTAACAGCACGAGAGTCCGCTGTAATATCTAAAATTTCAACACCTGTATTACCTGTTACTTGCGGCGCTTGCAAGGTTTTCACTATATCTTGTAATTGTTTCATATACAATCTCCTTTACACGCAAAGGAAAGCAGCCCAATACGAGCTGCTTTGCCTGCTAGTCTATAATTTGCTGTTTCTCTTGCACATTACGTTCAATAACAGCGCTTTTTGTGCTATAAACAAAAGAATCAGGCAAAACCATCCCTAGTTGTTCTTCTGCGATCTGTTGGATACGAACAGGAGACTTCAAGGAAGCTACCTCTACATCCAATGCATCGTTATCTTTTGTTAATTGTACTACAGCTTGCTGTGTTTTAACTACCTCGTAGCCTAATTTTGTGCTGTATGCATTCATAACCATCATGATAAGCAAAAATGCAACTAATGCAGCAATACCATATACCACTTGCCACATCATAGGACTCAAATCAAGAGCCACATTTGCACTACGTTTTCTCCCTTGTGTAGCGACTAACACATCGCCTTTTACTTGGCCCACAACAGCCTTTCTCGCTAACATAAACACTAACCCCTTCCAATTCTACAACTTGACGGCTACGCGCAACTTCGCGCTTCTAGCCCTCGGATTAACCTCAATCTCCCCTGCACTTGGCTCTATAGCCTTATTCTTCGCCTTCACAACTGCTTTGTGGTTACACACACACATAGGCAATTCTGGAGGACATATACATGCTGTACTTAACTCTTTGAAAGTTTGCTTCGTAATTCGATCTTCCAAGGAGTGGAATGTGATAACCCCAATTTTCCCCTTTGGTTTCAACATAGATACAGCATCTACAAAACTATCATGCAAGATAGCTAATTCTCTATTTACTTCAATGCGAATGGCTTGGAACGTCCGTTTCGCCGGATGCGGCCCATCTTGACGCGCCTTCGCAGGTATTGCTTGCTTAATAATTCTAACTAACTCACCAGTAGTAGTAATTCGATTCTCTTGACGTGCATTAACGATAAATTCAACAATGCGCTTAGCCCATCGCTCTTCCCCATAATCGCGAATGATTTGTAGCAATTTTTCACTATCATATTCGTTAACAACCTCTTCTGCCGTGAGAGGTGCCTCTTTATCCATGCGCATATCGAGTGGTCCATCATTCATATATGAAAAACCACGCTCCGGGGTATCTAGTTGATAACTTGATACGCCAAGATCAAATATAAACCCATCTACTTCATAGATGCCCGCCGTTTGGAGGGCTTCTTTTAAGTTAGAAAAGTTTGTTGGTATTGTTAATACCTGACATTTTAAATCAGACAACCGCTGTCGAGCTACGCTCAATGCGTCTTCGTCTTGATCTAAACCTATTATCATGCCTTCTGGGTCAAGCATTTCGCCCACTGCGTGAGCATGACCTGCCCCACCGAGGGTACAGTCCACATAAATGCCTTTTGGATTAGTTACGACGGAGTCCACCGTTTCGCGTAAAAGTACGCTGGTATGATTAAATTCCATCATAGCCTCCTATAACATAATCCCTTCAAGCCCTTCGACTAATTCTTCCATGCTTTCAGCCACTTGATCATCATAGTAATCGTATTTTTCACGGCTCCAAATTTCAACGTGATCCCCAGCACCGACAATAACAGCCTGTTTATCAAGGCTCGCATATTCACGTAGTGGTACAGGAATGAGGACACGACCTTGTTTATCATATTCAAGCTCAGCTGCACTACCGAAAACAAAACGTTTTAAGGCACGTACGCTAGCTTTAGTGGAGGATTGGGATTGTAAGGCATCAGAAATTTTCTTCCACGCCTCTTGGGTGTAAATAGCTAAGCAGTCATCTAAGCCTTTTGTGACAATGCACAAATCGCCTAGTTGTTCACGTATTTTGGCAGGTATAATCATCCGCCCTTTTGTATCAATGGTGTGATTATATTCTCCCATGAACATACGTATCACCGCCCTTTACTATTCCTTATCCACCACTATATGGTAAATTCTACCACAATTCCCCACCTTTAACAACAAATTTTCCATTTTTAACCCACTTTTTTATATTTTTCTTATTCAACCTCTATTTTTCTCCTTTTTTCTACAATACATATGTTCGACTATAAAGTTAAAACTAGCTTGTAAAAACCACTATTTACCACAACAGTTCCGAATTAACGTC
>URZS01000200.1 GCA_900552445.1 uncultured Veillonella sp.
GCGTACGGAAGAATAGAATTTCAACGCACGACCACCAGTTGTCGTTTCAGGATTACCAAACATTACGCCTACTTTTTCACGCAATTGGTTGATGAAGATAACAACCGTTTTAGATTTGCTGATGATACCAGTCAATTTACGCAATGCTTTACTCATCAAACGAGCTTGTAAACCTACGTGAGCATCGCCCATTTCACCCTCGATTTCAGCTTTAGGAACCAAAGCTGCAACGGAGTCAACTACGACGATATCTACAGCGCCACTGCGAACAAGAGCTTCCGTAATTTCAAGAGCTTGCTCACCATTGTCTGGTTGAGAAATTAATAAGTTATTGATATCTACGCCCAAGTTACGAGCATATACTGGATCCATCGCATGCTCTGCATCAATAAATGCCGCAATGCCACCTTGTTTTTGTGCTTCTGCTACAGCGTGAAGTGCTACTGTTGTTTTACCAGAGGATTCTGGGCCGTAGATTTCAATCACACGACCACGAGGGAAACCACCTACACCAACAGCGATATCGATAGCAAGAGAACCGGAGGAGATAACCTCTACGTTCATGCGATCAGCCGCTTCACCAAGACGCATAATAGCGCCTTTACCAAAGTCTTTTTCAATTTGTTTTAACGCGTTATCCAACGCTGCTTGTCTGCCATCTACAGCCATTATTTTATTTCCCCTTTTCTGTTATATAAGTATACACATAATATAGTGCTAGCTCTGCTGCACTTTGTCTAATATCATCTCGATTGCCAATTAGATTTGCTTTATGGGCTACCGTGCCATGTGGCCCAGTAACCCCAAACCACACAAGACCAACTGGTTTTTCAGGACTACCGCCGCCAGGACCGGCTATGCCCGTCGTAGAAACGGCATAGGTCGTTTGTCCAATAGATTTTGCCCCTTCCGCCATAGCTTTAGCAACTTGTTCACTTACGGCACCATACGTATCGAGCATGTCTTGAGGTACACCTAGTACACGATGTTTTATATCGTTACTATATGAAATAACGCCACCCATGTAGTACTCACTACTGCCACTCACATTAGTTAGTAATTTACCAACTAAACCAGAGGTACAAGATTCAGCAGTACTAATCGTACTGTGCTCCTCCAGTAGAGCACGACCGAGGGTTTCCTCCATAGAAACAGTCAAATCACGGCCTACACGAGAGCCTAATCGTTCTCGGATAATAGCGTCCCAAGGATTGAGAAGCGCTTGTGCCGCCTCTAAAGTGTGAGCCTTAGCGGTGATACGAACCTCGATATAGCCCTTTTTAATGAGCAAAGCTATGGTCGGATTCGATTGATTCTTAATAAGATCCATCAACGTGTTCTCTAAGTCGATTTCACGGATATCGTATACGCCATATCGATAGGATGTGACAACACCTTGCGAACCGAAGCGATTATCTAAATAAGGTACTACGCTCTCTTGGAACATCCCCTTCATTTCTCCAGGAGGTCCAGGTAAAAGTATATAGGTAGTATCCCCATCTTCTACGACAACCCCAGGAGCTACGCCTACAGGATTTTTAAGAATCTTTGCGCCTTCCGGCAATTCCGCTTCTCGACGACTTGCATCGGGTACAGTTCGTTTTACACTTTCAAAGAAACGTTTTACCTCATCCATTGCGTCTTGATTAAATACAATAGGTCGTCCAATAGAATCAGCTAATACATTTCGTGTAATATCACCTTGCGTTGGCCCTAGCCCACCAGTACTAATTACAATATCCGCCCGCGTGCTAGCTAGCTGAAAAACCTCTGCCATTCGCTTAGGATTATCGCCAACTACAGATTGATAAGCAATCGTATAGCCTAATTTATTTAACTCTTGTGCTAGCCAAGATACATTCGTATTGACTGTATCGCCTAGCAATAATTCTGAGCCTGTAGAAATAAGTTCTACAATCATCAGATCACCTCCACACTCGAATATATCGAAGTGTCTTATTCAACAACAGTAGCTACAACGTCGTACGCAAAACCTTGTTCTACTTGTACCTTGAGAATGTCACCAGGTTTAATATCTTCACCGCAGTCTTCAATGTACATATTACCGTCTACATCAGGAGCTTGAGATTTCAAACGACCTTTTGCAAGCAATGTATTATTATCGCCTTCTTCAATTTCTTCGACCATTGCATAATCAATGGTACCTTCTAAGTCGCGATTATTCTCTTCAGAGATAGCAGCTTGAATAGACATAAGAACGTGGTAACGTTCTTCTTTAATCTCTTCTGGGACTTGGTCTTCACGAGCACCTGCAGGTGTACCTTCTTCTTGAGAGTAGGTAAATACACCCATATTATCGAATTTGATTTCTTTTACAAAGTCGCAAAGTTCCTCAAATTGCTCGTCTGTTTCACCAGGGAAACCAACGATGATAGATGTACGCAATGTAATATGTATAGGCGCATTTCTAATTTTCTTAAGCAAACGCTCAATATCACTACGATCATCGCGGCGATTCATTTGTTTCAAGATATCATTATTAACATGTTGCAACGGAATATCTACATATTTACAAAGTTTTGGCTCATTAACGATAATATCTAACAATTCATCAGAGAAGAATGTTGGATATAAGTAGAGCATACGAATCCATTCGATGCCTTCTACAGTAGTCAATTCTTTTAACAACGTAGTCAACATTGGTTTACCATCGTTGAGATCAATACCATAGCTAGTCGTATCTTGAGCGATAAGAACGACCTCTTTAACACCAGATGCTGCCAAGCGTTCTACTTCGGCTTTAATAGACTCAATTGTACGACTACGGAATGCACCACGCACCTTTGGGATAATACAGAAAGTACAACCATTATTACAGCCTTCCGCAATTTTTACATATGCACTGTAACGAGGTGTAGTCTGAATGCGAGGCATACGCTCATCATAGATGTTCGTAATG
>URZS01000201.1 GCA_900552445.1 uncultured Veillonella sp.
CTCGATTATAAGTATTTAAGCAATGTTATATATGTGTTACAATGTACTAATAGAATAAAGGAGGACCTATGCTAAAACAAGTCATCGTCGTAGAAGGAAAATCTGATATCCAACGCATTGCTCAAGCTGTAGAGGCTGACTGCATAGCAACTGAAGGTTTTACCCTTAGAAAAGGCGTTATTGATATGATTCGCGTTGCTTATGAAAAGCGTGGCATCATCATATTATCTGATCCAGATACGGCAGGGGAGCGAATTCGTCGAGTATTGACGAAAAAATTTCCCAATGCACAACATGCCTTTGTCCCTCGTGATGAAGCTTTTGCAAATGATGATATTGGCATAGAACAAGCCTCTCCAGAATCCATTAGAAAGGCTTTATCTACATTACATGTAGAGTCTTTAGAATCATCCAATGAATTTTCCATGGTGGATTTAGTGCGGCATGGACTTTCAGGTATGCCAGATAGTGCAGCTCGTCGAGCTGTTATCGGTGCAAAACTAGGGATTGGCTACGGAAATGGTAAGCAGTTTTTATATCGATTAAATCATTACGGTATAACGCGAGATGCTTATGAAGAGGCAGTAAATAGTTTGGAATAGGAGTTAAGATGTTAGAATCAGTAATTGCAAGCCCTGAGGTAGTACATTATATATGTAAACGCTTCGACATTAAAATGAGCAAAAAGCTAGGGCAAAACTTTCTTATTAAACGAGGCATCGTCGATGAAATCGTTCATGCTGCGGAGTTGACACCTGGTGAACCTGTATTAGAGGTTGGCCCTGGTATTGGTACCTTAACACAAGGTTTAGCACAAAGCGGTGCAGATGTAACGGCTATTGAACTTGATCGTCGTCTATTAGAAGTACTAGATACAACATTAGCATCTTATGACAATGTACGTATCGTTCATGGTGATGTATTGAAACTAGATGTTGCGACTATCATGAACCATAAACCGTTTAAGGTGGTTGCCAATTTACCGTACTATATTACAACGCCAATCATCATGTCTCTATTGGAGAGTAAATTACCAATTGAGCGCCTCGTTGTAATGGTTCAAAAAGAAGTTGCATTGCGCATGGTGGCAAAGCCTGGTACAAAGGACTATGGTGCGCTATCTGTGGCTGTTCAGTATTATACAGAGCCAGATATTGTTCTTGATGTACCTCCTAAATCCTTCTTGCCAGCTCCTGCAGTAACGAGTTCTGTAATTCGCTGTGTATTGCGCGATAAACCATCGGTAGATGTAATTGATGAGAAACTATTCTTCCGTGTAGTGAAAGCTGGTTTTGCGCAACGACGTAAAACATTTTCCAATACGATGAAAACTACAGGATTATCAAGAGATAGAATCGAAGAGCTACTAGCAAAAGCAAATATCGACGGTCAACGAAGAGGCGAGACCTTTACTCTTCAAGAATTTGCCGATGTAGCTAATGCATGGGCCTCTTTAATTAAATAGTATAATGCAAAAGAGCTTATTAGATTGATAACATATCATTCTAATACGCTCTTTTTATGCTAATACGATTTTTTCATAAAAAAAGGACCCAAATGGGTCCTTTTTATTAGTACAAGAAGCCTGCCATTGTTGTAATGAGGAAGGCATTTGCAAAGTCGATTAAGAATGCACCTACCAAGGAAACTACGAGCCATGCACGAGGGGATGGACCGTGTTTGCCTGCCAAGGATAACATGTTAACCAACGCATTTGGTGTAGCACCTAGACCGAAGCCGATGGCACCAGCGCCAAGCATAACAGCATCGTAGTTGCGACCAAAGATAAAGTAGATAAGGTATGCAAATACACAGATAAGTGCACTTTGTGCTATTAAAATTGTAATCAATGGTAATGCAAGATCGATTAATTGAACTAGTTTCAAGCTGTTGATAGCCATTGTTACGAATAAGGACAATGCTACGTTAGATACTGCGTCAAGTGCAGAATCGTTGATTTTGTAAGCTTTAGTAAAGTCACCTACGTTACGAATTACAGCTGCACAAATCATGGCGCCGATGTATGCAGGTAGTGGCGTAAGAACGGATAAACCAGCACTTACGATAGTACCGATACCTAATGCAAGACCAATCCACATACAAATTGTTAAAAGATCTTGAGAGTTGAATTGTTTGCCGCCGATTTCAACGTGAGCTTCGCTCATATCGATACCGTCATCTTCAAATAATTCAGGATTTTGGTAAGGTGTTTTTACTTTGTGCATTTTAATAATGCGTTCACCTACAGGAGCACCTAAGACTGTACCAGCAACCATACCGAATGTTGCGGCTGCAACTGCAGCAGATGCTGTACCAGGGATGCCTAGTAATTGTTCATAATACGGACCGAAGGCACCAGCTGTACCAAGACCGCCGATCATGGATACGGAACCTGCCATGATGCCGATGATTGGTTCAATGCCCAACGCTTTAGCAATCATAATGCCTGCAGTATTTTGTACTACAATCCACACTGCGCAAGCTAGGAAGAAGAAGATAATGAAAACGCCGCCTTTTTTGAGGACTTTCAAGGAAGCCATCAAACCGATAGTAGTAAAGAAAGCGAGCATTAAGAATGTTTGTAGAGAGCCTTCAAATGTAATGTTTAAAATCTTGTAATAAGAAAGAATAGCAGTTAAAAATGCAAATGGAAGGGCCCCTACAGCAGGTGCAGGCATACACATTCTTTGTAAGAATTGTGAATGTTTGTTAATCCAAGTCCCTATGAACAAGGTAATAACAGCGAGACCTACGGTTTGGATCATGGACAGTTTTAATGTCCATACATTGTTGACTAAGGCTAAGTCAATAAGTGGCATAAAATCACTCCTTTAAAAAAATAAACCTATATTTTATGGTATCATGAATGGTTGAAAAATATTATAGAATATACACTGTATAAAAATCTTATA
>URZS01000202.1 GCA_900552445.1 uncultured Veillonella sp.
GGTTTTTGGTATATCATCTACACTATAAATGATAGTAGCACCCGTTGCGGTGATCCCCGATGTAGCTTCAAATAGAGCATCAAAAACATTTGTTAATATACCACTACCCAAGAAAGGCAAGGCCCCCAAAATGACCGTTAATATCCATGTAGAGGATACTACGAGAAAACCATCTCGAAGGCTAAAGCTTTGACTTTCACGACCATAGTAGGATAAAAGTCTCCCCAGACCTAAAGAAAGGCTTGTGGTTATAATAAATGACCAATATGCAGTTTCAAATACGACACTATATATAAAGGGAATTAAAGTAAAAGCCCCAAATATATAAAGGAGTCGCCCCACTAAGGACATAACGATTTGAATTCGCATAGCCCCTCCATACTAAGTAAGATATTTAAGTAATTTACTTACCGATTCAGGTAATGTAAAGAGAACGATGTGATCCCCATCTAAGATTTCAGTATTACCACGAGGCACTATAGCTTCATCACCTCGTAAAATAACACCTACTAAAGCTTTACCTGGTAAACGAATATCTTTTAATTGTTTACCCGCTACTGGAGAGTCACTAGTGATTTCAACCTCTATGGATTCCGCCTTACCACCTTCAAAGGTAGAAATAGATACAACCCCTTCTCCACTTCGTACAAATCGTAAGATTTGACTCGCTGTTAATAAGCGTGGAGAGAATACGACATCTATACCAACTTGCTCCATAAGCATAATATATTCAGGACGACCTACGCGAACAACAGTCTTAGGAATCCCCATGTGCTTACCTACAAGTGCTACTAGTAGGTTAAGTTTATCATCGTCAGTTAAAGCTATAATCACGTCACTATCAGCGATTTCTTCAGCTTCTAACAAATCAAAGTCTGTACCATCGCCATTGATAACCATGGCTTTATCTACAAGGTTTGCTAATTTCTCACATCGATCTAAGTTTTTTTCGATAACTTTTACAGAGAAACCAGCACGTTCTAATAAAACCGTCAGGTTACGACCAAGTAGCCCAGCACCAATGATTACAGCCCGTTTATAAAAAGCATTATAATTATGGAACCAAAGGTTTTCTACTTCCTCTACAGACTCTTTCAACCCCAAGAAGAATACGCTGTCATCAGCTTGGAGAATACTTTCACCATGAGGAATAATCATTTCACCATACCGTAATATCCCCACTAGAAGAACACCTTCAGGGAAGCGAATTTCTTTTAATGGCTGGCCTAATAGAGGGAACTCCTCAGAGAGTTTAAACTCCATAAGGCGTACCGCACCTTGACCAAAATCCTCAACATCAATGGCAGATGGAGTTTCAAGTATTTGTAATAATTCTTGAGCTGTAACCATTTCAGGGTTGATAAAGAGATCTACACCCAGTTTAGCACGCATCTCTGCATCCATATGTTCCGCTACACTATTATCACGAACACGAGCAATCGTTGTAGGAACTCCTGTAATTTTAGCCACCGCACAAGATAGCATATTAACCTCATCTGAATCAGTTACAGCAATAAACATGCCTACGTCAGACATACCAATTTCATTCAGCAATTGCACATCACTACCGTTACCTTGTACAAGGCTAACATCTAATGTATTTTCAAGATTGTGAATTCGTTCTTGTGAACGATCGATGACATATACATCATGATCATCTTGAATAAGGCGTTGAGCTAATGAATAGCCAACCTTCCCAGCGCCTACAATGACAATTTTCATCGTCTTTATTCCTCATCTTGGGACTCTTCACTAACAGGAGGTGTCCATTGGCGACCAATGTCGGTAAGCAATGTCCAACCATCCTCTTGAACAATTTTCTTTTCTTTCATTAAATGCCCTAAAGCACGTTTGAAAGCAGCTTTACTAATGTTAAATTTATCTTTAATCAACATCGCAGAAGATTCATCACTATAGGGCATCTTGCCACCGCGATTCAAAAGATATTCCATAATAATATCTCCATCGGATACAAGAGCTTTTTCCTTTGTAGGACGCATCGATACGTTAACACGACCATCGTCACGTTTGAAAGTAATGCGACCTTCAACCATTTCTCCTACTTTTAATTTTCTAGTCATCTCAGAACGGTGTAAAAAGGCAATCCATCGTTCAGGAGTGATGAAGAATGCCCCATCACTAGTCAAGTTGTAGATAGCACCTTTTACAAGTTGTCCCACTTTAGCATCTGTAGCAGCCTTAGATGCGCGACGCATTTCGTCATCAACATCCATAGATACAGCAAAACGACCAGATTTATCTGTATAGAGTCGAACCCAGACTTTTTCGCCCACTTGAGGACGACCACGCATCTCTGCATGAGGCATGAAAATACCACGCTCAGTACCAACCTCTACGAAACAGCCAAAGTTTGTCGTATTGATTACCTCAACATACCCAATTTGCCCTACCTTCATCGCTGGTAAACGCATAGAAGCAGTTAAACGACCTTTTGGATCGCGATATAAGAATACTTCTACTTCATCACCAATGGCAACGGGAGATGTTTGTTGATCTTTATGAAGCAAAATATCATCATTTGTATTACCTGTTTGACCATCTAGGAAAGCACCTTGGTCACTAGTACGCAATACTTTCAATGTGGCAATTGTATTTTCCAACAATTCTGTAGCCATATTATACTCCTTCGAATGGAACTCGACCTGCGTCATTCCACAACTCTTCTAAACCGTAGAATTCACGCAATTCATCGCCGCCAAAGACATGGCAAATTACATCGCCAAAATCTAATAAAATCCATTCACCTTCACGGTAACCTTCTCTATGACGAACTGTCATGCCTAATTCAGCAGCTTTATCTTCCATTTCATCAGCAATACTTTGAGATTGCTTAATATTATTTGCACTAGCAATTAAGAAGTAATCGCCTAGCATAGAAATA
>URZS01000203.1 GCA_900552445.1 uncultured Veillonella sp.
AGATAGAATTGTATTATCGTTACTTACGATGCATGCACCAACTTGCGTATTTGGATCTTTGGAACGTTGTGCCGCTAAAATGGCAACGCCCATGAAGTATTCATCCCAAGAAATATAATCGCTACGTTTTGCCATAATTACCTCACTTAAAAATAAGCCCCCTTCTACCTATGTAGTTGGGGGGCTTACATTATTAAACAAATAGAATATCGTTATTTAACAACGATATTTACAAGTTTACCAGGAACATAAATAACTTTTACGATATTTTTACCTTCTGTAAACTCTTGAACACGGCTAGATTCTTTAGCCAGTGTTTCTAATTCTTCTTTCGTAATATTTACGGAAACAGTAAGTTTATCACGAACTTTACCATTTACTTGCAATACTACTTCTACTTCATCTACTACAAGAGCAGATTCTTCGTATACAGGCCAGTTTTCAGTATGGATGGATGTAGTTTCACCTAATTCATGCCACAACTCTTCTGTAATATGTGGAACAAATGGAGCTAATAGAAGCAATAAGGAACGAGTCAATTCATTAGCTAAAGCGCTATTAATAGCCTCAGCTTTGTCCTTATGAGCATACATAGCATTTACAAGTTCCATGATAGCAGAAATAGCTGTATTGAAGTTGAAGTTGTTATCGAGGTCTTCTGTAACTTTTTTGATAACACGGTGTAGCTCACGACGCAATGCGAATTCGTCTTTTGTAAGTTCACCAGTTACATTTTTCTTACCTTCTTCGTTGTATGCATCAACAATACGCCATACACGACCTAAGAAACGATAAGAGCCTTCAACACCTTGGTCAGACCAATCAAGGTCACGATCTACAGGAGCCGCAAATAGAATGAACAAGCGCGCCGTATCTGCACCATAAGTATTGATAATTTCTTCAGGAGAAACTACATTACCTTTGGATTTAGACATTTTGCTGCCTTCTTTAAGTACCATACCTTGTGTTAACAAACCACGGAATGGTTCGTTAGCTTCGATAAGGCCTAAATCGTGAATAACTTTCACAAAGAAGCGAGAGTATAACAAGTGCAAGATAGCATGTTCAATACCACCGATATATTGGTCAACATTCATCCAGTAGTTAGCGATTTTTTTATCGAATGGAGCTTGGTCATTTTTAGCATCTGTATAGCGCAAGAAGTACCAAGAGGAATCGATAAATGTGTCCATTGTATCTGTTTCACGACGTGCAGGGCCACCACATTTAGGACATGTAGTATTTAAGAAGCTTTCAGATGTAGCCAATGGAGATACGGCACCAGATTCAAATTTAACATCCTCTGGCAAGCGTACTGGCAATTCTTCTTCAGGAACGAGTTGTTCACCGCATTTTTCGCAATATACAACAGGAATTGGCACCCCCCAGTAACGTTGACGGGAAATCAACCAGTCACGAAGGCGGAAGTTTACTTTACCTTCACCAATACCGCGCTCATTAAGTGCAGCTGTAATATTTTTACGAGCCTCTTCAGATGTTTGGCCGTTAAATTCACCAGAGTTAACTAGAATACCATCTTCATGGTACCATTCTTGCCATTTTTCAAGGCTATATTCTTCGCCTTCACAAGCAACAACTTGTTTAATAGGCAAGTCATATTTATGAGCAAATTCCCAGTCCCGTTCATCATGTGCAGGGGAACCCATTACAGCACCAGTACCATAGTCTACTAATACATAGTTTGCAATCCAAACAGGAACTTGTTCACCAGACATAGGATTTACTGCATAGGAACCAGTAAACATACCTTCTTTAGGTGTATCTGTGGATGTACGATCGATGTCGCTCATATTGCGCATACGAGTAATGAAAGCTTCTAGTTCAGCTTTGTTTGGAGCATTTTCAATAAGGCGTTCTACAAATGGATGTTCAGGCGCCAATACAACATAGCTTACGCCATAGATTGTATCAACACGTGTAGTATACACAGATACGCGTTCATTAATGGATGGTACTTCGAAGGAGAATTCTGTACCTTCAGAACGACCAATCCAGTTCTTTTGCATCAATTTAACGCGTTGTGGCCAGTGATCAAGAGTATCTAAATCCGTCAACAAGCGATCTGCATATTCAGTAATGCGCAAGAACCATTGAGACAAATCTTTTTTCTCCACAGTGTGGTCACAACGCCAGCATGCGCCATCGATTACTTGTTCATTTGCCAATACAGTATGGCAAGTTTCACACCAGTTTACTTTAGCTTCTTTTTTGTATGCTAAGCCTTTTTTATAGAACTGTTGGAAGAACCATTGCGTCCATTTATAGTAATCTTCTTTGCAAGTTGCTACTTCGCGGTCCCAGTCGTAGGACAAACCAAGTGCTTTTTGTTGCAATTTCATATTCTCGATGTTATCAAGAGTCCATGTTTTAGGTGCAATGCCATGTTTGATAGCCGCATTTTCTGCAGGCATACCAAAGGAGTCCCAACCCATTGGATGCAATACGTTAAAGCCCTTCATTTTTTTGAAGCGAGCTACTACATCACCGATGGAATAGTTACGCACGTGACCCATGTGTAAATTACCAGATGGGTACGGGAACATTTCTAATACATAGTATTTTTCTTTAGATTCATCATATTCTGTTTTAAATGTATGGTTATCTTCCCAATACTGTTGCCACTTTTTCTCAAGATCTTGGGCTACATATTTTTCGTTCATGTAGGGGCCTCCTCATATGGACAACTTCATTAGTTGCCGTTTTATAATCAATATTTTTATTTTACTACTTCAAGTAAAAGCAGTCAAACACTAGCGTTTTACTACTTGTACAGATTTTGCTAATTCATTTTGAGTAGTTGTAATTACTGTATTTGATTCAAGATCGGAAGAGCGTCGTGTAGGGAAAGAGTGTAGATCTCGGTGGTCGCC
>URZS01000204.1 GCA_900552445.1 uncultured Veillonella sp.
TTAGCCATAAATTTTTCGTTGTTAATTACAAACCGCTCATGTGTACCATGACCAATGATACCAACGCCATCAGAGGCTTCAATATCAAAGGTGATTTTACGGCCGTCTACAGCACTAACCGTTGCTTTAGCGGTTACTGTGGCACCTAAAGGTGTAGGGGCTTCATGAGTAATGGAGAGGGAAATACCTACCGTGCCTTCACCTTCTTCTAAATGGGGTTGCACTGCGGCTTGAGCTGCTTCTTCCATAAGAGCACACATAGCTGGTGTAGCAAAGACTTCTAAAGAACCAGATTTCATAGTTTTTGCAATATTAGATTCTGTTACTGTAACAGTTGCTGTAGCTGTTTGACCTGCTGATACCATAATATACCTTCTTTCATTAAGAATATTCTCGTTATAATGATATTATACATCTTTAGATAATTTTTATGCTATCAGATTTATATATTTTTAACGATACTACCAGTTAAAAATAAATACTTTTAACTGGTAGTATTTAAAAAATACTATATAATCGATAGTTGATTGGTTTTTTATGAAACTTATAGGAGGTGATGTACAATGGGAAATCTAAAGTTTACTATCGATGATACTTGTGTTAAGTGTGGTGCTTGTGCTGAGGATTGTCCTGTTCAATGCATCACTGAAGGAATGACTCGCTTTAATATTGGAAAGGGCTGTATTGGCTGTGGCGATTGTTATTCAATCTGTCCTGTGGGGGCCGTGAAGATGCATAAACGGGAGACACCTAAGAACAATAGTCAGACATTGGGATGTTGTAAATCTGAACGTTGAAAATCCGAACATTAAAAACTTATTTATAATCTTCATACGGAATATATGGAGTCCATATACTTCGTATGGTATAATAAACTGTAATGAAAAAATCGCGTTTTACTCGAAAAAGCGCGCCCCCAATACAGAAATGTATGGGCATAAATAATAGTGAATATACTTTCACAAAGATGCATATGGAGGAAGGCATGGAAAACAAGGAATTTGTAATTGTTGTTGACTTTGGTGGTCAATATAATCAATTGATCGCGCGCCGTGTTCGTGAAAATCACGTATACTGCGAAGTATATCCATACAACAAAGCGCTGGAAAAAATTAAAGAATTAAAGCCGCAAGGTATTATCTTCACAGGCGGTCCTAACAGCGTGTATGAAGAAAACTCTCCAAAAATCGAAAAAGAGATTTTTGAACTTGGTATTCCTGTTCTTGGCATGTGCTATGGTATGCAAATTATGGCGCATACATTAGGCGGCGAAGTTAAATCTGCCGACAACCGTGAGTTTGGTAAAACACCTACTAAAGTGGACAATACATCTCCATTATTCAAAGGCTTGGACGAAGACCAAGTTGTTTGGATGTCCCACGTTGACTATGTAGCAAAAGTTCCTGAAGGTTTCGAAATCATTGCGCATACAAAAGACTGCCCTGCAGCTGCTATGCAAAACAAAGATCGTAAATTATACGCTATGCAATATCATGCAGAAGTATTGCACACTGAACATGGTAAAGAAATGCTTCACAACTTCTTGTACGAAGTATGTGGTTTCACAGGCACATGGACAATGGCAAACTATGCAAAAACTGCTATTGAAGAAATCCGTAATACTGTAGGGGATGGCAAAGTATTGTTGGCATTGTCTGGCGGTGTAGATAGCTCCGTTGCAGCAGCTCTTATTTCTAAAGCTGTTGGTGACCAATTGACTTGTATCTTCGTTGATCATGGTTTAATGCGTAAAAATGAAGGCGACGAAGTAGAAGCAGCTTTCAAAGATTCCGGCATGCATTTCATCCGCGTCGATGCAGAAAAACGTTTCTTAGATAAATTGGCTGGTCTTGAAGATCCAGAAGCAAAACGTAAAGCTATCGGCGAAGAATTCATCCGCGTATTCGAAGACGAAGGCCGTAAAATCGGTTCCGTTGATTACTTAGCGCAAGGTACAATCTACCCTGACGTTATCGAGTCCGGTACTGGCGAAGCTGAAGTTATCAAATCTCACCACAACGTAGGTGGCTTGCCTGCAGTTGTAGACTTCAAAGGCCTTATCGAACCATTGCGTAATCTCTTCAAAGACGAAGTGCGTGAACTTGGTTCTGAATTAGGTTTGGCTGACTACCTCGTATGGCGTCAACCATTCCCAGGTCCTGGTCTTGCTATTCGCGTAATGGGCGAAATCACAAAAGAGAAACTCGACATCTTGCGTGATGCGGACTACATCTTCCGTGACGAAATTGCAAAAGCTGGTCTTGATCGCAGCATCAACCAATACTTTGCAGTATTAACATCTACACGTACTGTAGGCGTTATGGGTGACTTCCGTACATACGATTACACATTGGCATTGCGTGGCGTAACAACAACAGACTTCATGACTGCTGACTGGGCGCGCATCCCTTACGACGTATTGGACACAATCTCCCGTCGTATCGTAAACGAAGTACAACACATCAACCGTATCGTGTACGATATTACATCTAAACCACCTGCTACAATTGAGTGGGAATAAGAATAACAAATAACTTTAGTTGTTATTAAGCTAAATAAGCCTCCTATCTTTTGATGGGAGGCTTTTGTGTTAGTCTAAAAAATTGGTATACTGATTTTAGGTTAATAAATATTATGTTTTAGATGTTAGATCGTGAAACTGAGGAACTATGAAAACCACAAGATCTTTTGGCGAGTATCCAAAATATTCGCTCCACGATGCAAGGGTGCAGAAAATAGAATATGAAGATGATAATTTGGTCCTTACTTTTGAGTACATTTTCTCTTATGAGAATGGTGTTGAACAAACTCATAAGGCTCAAGTTGTGTTTGAGACGTGCGATATAGATGATTTAGATCGGAAGAGCGTCGTGTAGGGAAAGAGTGTAG
>URZS01000205.1 GCA_900552445.1 uncultured Veillonella sp.
ATTTTTACGTGATACAATAATTATAACCCAGACCTATGAATAAATTGAGTGTTTTCTATAAACTATTTTTAATAGAATGCAAAATTTATATACATGGGTACTTAATTGTATCTATTTTGTCTTCATTGCATGTATAGTTTTATAGTAAGGAGAAGTTCAAAATGAGTGAACTAAAAATGCCTCAAGTAGGGGCAAGCCGTAGTGAAATTGTGGCTAATTGGCAACCAGAAAATCCGGAATTTTGGGAAAAGTTTGGCAAAAAAATTGCTAAACAAAACTTGGTAGTATCCACCATCGCCTTAACACTTTCATTCTGTGTGTGGTACTTATGGGCTACCATTGCTGCCCAGTTAAACGGTGCGGGCTTTAACTTCACTACCGATCAATTATTTACATTAGCGGCCTTGCCTGGTCTTGTAGGTGCTACATTGCGATTTGTGTACACATATATGCCAGCACTATTAGGTGGTAAGAACTGGACATTTATTTCCACAATTATTTTATTAGTTCCTGTTGTATGGCTTGGCTTTGCTGTCCAAGATACAACAACTTCTTATACGACATTCATGATCTTAACAGCCCTCATTGGTTTAGCGGGTGCTAACTTCTCGTCCTCCATGGCGTACATTGGCAACTTCTTCCCTAAATCTGAAAAAGGTACAGCCCTTGGTATCAACGGCGGTGTTGGTAACCTTGGTATTTCCGTAATCTACTTCTTAGCTCCATTCGCTATGGGCTCTGCCGCACTAGGTAGTGTATTCGGTGTAACACCAGCTATCATTAAAGGCAACGCCGTTTATCTTGCCAATGCAGCTTTCATGTGGATTGTACCACTCGTTGTTATCCTTGCATTGATGACACGTTTCATGGATAACTTGCCACTAGAAAAACCAAATCCTAAAAACCTTGTTCAAATCTTTGGTAACAAGCACACTTGGGCACTTACACTACTATATACATGTTCCTTCGGTGCCTTCTCCGGATACGCAGCAGCACTCGGCCTATTAGTAGGTAAAGAGTTCCCTGAAGTACCATTTGCATCTATCGCCTTCGTTGGTCCACTCGTTGCAGGCGCCCTACGCCCTGTAGGTGGTTGGTTATCCGACAAGATTAACAGTGGTACAAAAGTTACTTTTGTTAGTCTTATTGGTTTATGTGCTACCACTGCATTGATCGCAGTTGGTGTAGATATGCACAACTTCCCATTCTTCTTTGCTATGTCCGTATTGACCTTCGTATGCTGTGGTTTCGCAACAGGTGCAACATTCCGTATGATTCCACATGTATTTGGCAATCCGTTGTTATCCTCTTTAATCACTGGCTTCGTTGCTGCTGTAGCTGCATACGGCGCCTTCATTACGCCTAAGATCTTCGGCTTTGTATATTCCATGTTTGGTAATATTCACCCAGCCTTTGCTGTATTGTTAGCCTTCAACCTTGTAACTGTATCTGTGTGCTACTGGTTCTATGTGCGTAAAAGTGCAAATATGAACGTATAATTTTCTGGAAACAGAAAATTTACGTTCACTCGACGGTACAACAAAATATAATTCACTTTTCTAAACTAAGTGATAAAAGAAACCCCGCATCTCTCCTCCATACTTATCAGGTCTGCGGCCTAGGGCCTTGACCTCGTAAGTCGGATCGATGCGGGGTTCTCTTTTATGAAAATATAGTTGCAAATAAGATACTCAAACATAGTGAATTATATTTTACGCAGTACAAGTACAGTACGTACAGCAAATTTTCTGTTCAAAATTATAGCCTTCATTTGAGAGGAAAAAATGGACTGCTCAGCAGTCCATTCATTCTAATTTGACGATATATATCTTTATCTCTATAATATAAATAGATAGTCAGACGAGTAGGAACGTCAGGCGCATCTCAAAAACAAAACATATAGGAAATGGCCTTTCTGTTTAGCTAATTACGCATGGTAACGGAGGGCTATTTGCTTTTTGTGAGGCAAATAAGCGCTATAAGTGCACCAAAGGAAACGACTAATGTCAGTATTCCAATGATAACTGTAATAAGTTCAAAGTCACTCATAAGCTCACCCCCTTCTATAACGAAGAGAGACCCAACCTCGCTGACTACCTTATGAACATTATAATCTGAACAAATATACGATACAATAAGCAATTATTTATCTATATATATGAATTAAACAATAGAAAGGGACTGCCAAGCAGTCCCTTTTATTATCCAAAGATTTCTTCTAGTAGTGCATCGTCGATGATGGTACCAACGTAGAAGTCGCTGAAGATGCCGTATTTTGCACTGGCTACTTCAAAGCGCATATCGTATACGATTTTTTTGAATTGGATGTCGTCGTTACTGAAGATGGTAATGCCCCATTCCCAATCATCTAGACCACAGCCACCTGTGGTGAATTCAGATAGAACATCTAAATATGTTTTACCAAGTTCGCCGTGAGATTTCATTAACATACCGCGTTCTTGTGGTGGTAGCATGAACCAGTTATCATCACCTTCGCGTTTTTTAGACATATTGTAGAAACAAATGTATTTATCGCGAGGTACATGAGGGTAAAGTTTTTGGTTAACTTCTTCTGTATCAAGTTTAGCCTTAACATAGGCACTTACTTCTGTTACAGATGTATAAGAGTAAGTTTGTACCAATACGCTAGCAATTGCAAGGCGACGGAACTTGCGTTCTACTTGTGCCAAGTATTCAAGGGATGGACCAAGGACCCATAGGATCAAATCCCCTTTTGCACCATTACAATCATAGAATGCATAGCTACCTTCTTTAGCTTGATGTGTAGCTTCAAGATCTGCTAAGAATGCTTTTAATTCGTTGCGCGCTGCTGCTTTTTCATCAGCTGTAAAACAGTTCCAAGATCGGAAGAGCGT
>URZS01000206.1 GCA_900552445.1 uncultured Veillonella sp.
ATTTTTCGATATAATAAATGAAAGGAGTACATATGTCAAATTTTATCACTCCTAAAGAATTATTAGCTTGTCTTGACGAGGTCATTATTTTAGATGCTCGAGGTTATCAAGATTATAAAAAAGGCCATATTAAAGGGTCTTACCCGGTAGATTTAAATAAGGATTTAACAGGTCCTTTGGGCGAGCATGGTGGTCGTCATCCATTGCCAGATATGGAGCGTTTGGCTCATACTTTTGAGTCTTATGGTATCACTCGTGATTCCAAGGTTGTTGTGTATGACTCTTGGCTTTTCTTGGCGGGACGCCTTTGGTGGACGTTGCGCTACATGGGCTTAACAGATGTACGCGTATTGTCTGGCGGTGTTGAGCGTTGGGTTAAGGAAGGTCATGTTCTAACTAAAGAACCAACTCCGTTACCTGCAGAACCGTCTGTTTTTAACTATGAATTGCAAACGCATATGGTTATGACTCGTGATGAGGTGCTGAAGGCTAGTGAAACTGGTGACCATGTTATCATCGATGCCCGTGCGCCTTTCCGCTACGATGGATCTCAAATAGATACGATGGATGGTATGACAGGTCATATTCCTGGTGCTGTTAATCATTTTTATGAAAGTGGCTATACAATCGATGGTCCGAAGCCTGTAAAAGACTTAGAGGCTGAGTATTATAATGAAATTTATCAAAATCGACCTGTTGTAACGTATTGCGGTTCTGGTGTTACAGCTTGTAATGCATTATTAACTATGAGCGAAGCCGGCTTAGAATCTGCATTATATGTTGGTAGCTCTAGTGACTGGGTAACTTATGAGGGATTCCCACTTAAGACAGGTGTAGAAACATTGAACTAACATAGGAGGTCAAATGAATATTTTAAAGCAATTGTTAACGGTTGTTGCCTTTGCCTATATGTGTTATCACATCTATAACTTTGGCCCAGGTATGTTTAATGTTACTGTGTTGGTCATTCTAATCCTGTCTACGGTGGCTAATTATTTCCGTGAGAAACGTGAAAGCGACCTTAAGGCCAACGAAAATGCGCGCAAGGCTCGCGCTGAAGCTAGACATGCAAAAAAACATAAACACCAGTAATATGGCTAACATATAATTTTTAGATTAGCTTACATTAAGCTTACATTAAGCTTACATTAAGCAAAAACATTGCTTATATTTATGTGAAAGAGACTTTCACCAAGTTAAATACGGTGAATAACATTAGATTGATGCGAAGTATCGCAAAGGAGTAAGAATTGAAATTAATTTCTTGGAATGTAAACGGCCTACGCGCCGCTGTAACAAAGGGTTTTATGGAATCCTTTAACGAATTAGATGCAGATATTTTCTGTTTGCAAGAAACGAAATTGCAACCAGACCAAATTTCTTTGGAATTGCCAGGCTATGAGCAATATTGGAATAGCGCTGTGAAAAAAGGCTACAGTGGTACCGCTGTATTCACGCGTATTAAACCGTTATCCGTAACTAACGGTATCGGCATTGAAGAACACGATCAAGAGGGCCGTGTTATTACTGCTGAATATGACAATTTCTATTTAGTATGTTGCTACACGCCAAATAGTCAACGCGAATTAGCTCGTCTTGAGTACCGTATGGCTTGGGAAGACGCATTCCGCAACTATTTGCTTGAATTAGATAAGAAAAAACCAGTCATTCTCTGTGGCGACCTTAACGTGGCTCACCAAGAAATCGACCTTAAAAATCCTAAGACAAATCGTAAAAATGCAGGTTTCTCCGATGAAGAACGTGCTAAAATGACAGAGCTTTTAGGTGCTGGTTTCACAGACACATTCCGTCACCTCTATCCAGATGCAACTGAGCAATATAGTTGGTGGTCCTACATGGGCAAAGCTCGTGAACGGAATACAGGATGGAGAATTGACTATTTCATCACCTCTAAACGTCTTGACGACAAAATTCAAGAAGCTAAAATTCACCAACAAATTTTTGGCTCTGATCACTGCCCAGTAGAATTGGTAATTGATCTATAAAATTTTAGTGAATGTAAAAGCACAGCCTCATCTACGGATGAGGCTGTTGTAATAGTTAAAAGGAGATAATATGGCTCAAAAACAGAAGGCCGTCGTATTGTTTAGTGGCGGTGTAGATAGTACTACATGTTTAGCCCTTGCCATTGAAAGATTTGGTAAAGACAATGTAGTGCCTTTATCCATTCAATACGGTCAAAAGCATAGTAAAGAGCTAGAAGCGGCCGTAGCTATTTTAGCGCACTATGGTATTGAAGGTAAAACGATGGACGTTACCAAACTATTTGCTTTCAGTAACTGCTCACTATTAACACAATCTAGTGAAGCAATTCCTCAAGGCTCCTATAAAGAACAACAAGAGGCAGAAGGAGAAGGCACAGTTAGCACCTATGTACCATTTAGAAATGGTCTATTCCTATCTGCGGCGGCTTCCTTAGCCTTATCTTTAGACTGCGGCTATATTTACTACGGTGCCCATAGCGATGATGCGGCTGGTAACGCATACCCAGACTGTACAGAACACTTCTACAAATCCATGGGCGACGCCATCTTCGAAGGATCTGGCAAAGAATGCTCCCTAGAAGCACCATTTATCAACTCCAACAAGGCGGACATCGTAAAAGAAGGCCTACGCTTAGGCGTTCCGTACCATTTAACCTGGTCCTGCTACGAAGGCGGCGACAAACCATGCGGCCACTGCGGTACCTGCATCGATAGACAAGCCGCCTTCCACGCCAACGGCGTCGAAGACCCAGCACTATAATAGAATCTCTCTACATCCACTAAACTGGATTATATTAGTAGTCGCCTTTTAGGTGGCTACTTTGCTATATATTCTAGTAGATAAGATAGTATATTAGGGATTAGG
>URZS01000207.1 GCA_900552445.1 uncultured Veillonella sp.
ACCGAGATCTACACTCTTTCCCTACACGACGCTCTTCCGATCTTAGGACCGAATAATGTGATTGGTGAGGTTCCGTTGTATGAGGAGAACACAAGAACATATGTGTTCAACGCCATTGCTCGAGAGGACTGCGCTGTTTATTCCATTCGCTATGATGTACTAGAATCAGCCATTGCAAAAGACCATTCATTGGCTATTGCAATGATGAAAATCTACACTTTACATATGCGTCGTCAACAGGCAAAATACCGAGACTTGCTACTTTACGGCAAGAAGGGAGCATTCTATTCTACCTTGTTGCGCTTAGCCAATAGTTATGGTGTAAAGCGCGAGGATGGTATCTTTATCGATATCGCTTTAACAAATCAGGAGTTGGCTGAATTTGCTGCCACATCAAGAGAAAGTTTAAATCGCATGTTAAGTGAGTTGCGTAAGTTGGGCTATGTAGCCTATGACAAACATCATCTAGTAATCTGTGATTTTGACGCTTTAATCGGATTGCTTGATTTAGAGGTTGATAATATAGACCCTAATATTAGTAATATCGAATAAGAGGATTTTCTCCCTTGTGTTAGCTCAGTTAACACAAGGGATTTTTTTGTAGTTTTGAAGGAGGACATGAGATGAGCTTGTTGTCTCAAAAATTTAAGTTTCTTCGCAAGAAGGACGTATCTCCAAGCGGCCATCAAATAACAGAAGATGGCGGTCGCGAGTGGGAAAATTTTTATCGTGACCGTTGGTCTTACGATAAAGTTGTCCGCACAACGCATGGCGTAAACTGTACAGGTTCTTGTAGCTGGAATATTTACGTTAAAAATGGTGTTGTTGCATGGGAAAACCAAGCGATTGATTACCCTGAAACACCAGATGATATGCCGGATTACGAACCACGTGGGTGCCCTCGTGGTGCAACATTCTCTTGGTATCTCTATAGCCCATTGCGCGTAAAATATCCATATGTACGCGGTGAATTGGCTGAGCTTTGGAGAGAAGCGAAAAAGAATGCTAAGAACCCAATCGAAGCTTGGAAATCTATCGTAGAAGATCCAGAAAAAGCAAAAAAATACAAATCTGCCCGTGGTATGGGTGGCTTTGTGCGCTCCACATGGGATGAAGCAACAGAAATTACAGCAGCATCCTTATTATATACAGCAAAAACATACGGCCCTGACCGCAACGCAGGCTTCTCTGTAATTCCAGCGATGTCCATGTTGTCCTATGCAGCAGGTGCTCGTTTCCTTAACTTAATGGGTGGTTCACCATTGTCTTTCTATGACTGGTATGCCGATTTACCACCTTCTAGCCCTCAAGTTTGGGGTGAACAAACTGATACTCCTGAATCTGGTGACTGGTACAATGCTGGTTACATTATGACCTGGGGTTCTAACGTACCGTTGACTCGTACGCCAGATGCTCACTTCTTAACAGAGGTTCGTTATAAAGGCACTAAAGTAGTATCCGTATCCCCTGACTATGCGGAATCTACTACATCCTCCGATGCATGGCTCAACGTAAAAGCCGGTACTGATGCGGCTCTTGCTATGGCAATGGGCCACGTAATCTTAAAAGAATACTACATCGATAAAGAAACTCCATACTTCAAAGAGTATGCAAAAGAGTTTACTGATATGCCATTCCTTGTACGCGTTGAGGACATCAATGGCGCAGTACAACCTGGCCGTTTCTTAAACGCTAAAGACTTAGGTCGCCAAGAGGAAGGTTCTGACTTCCAAATGGTATTGATCGATGAAATTACCAATGAAATCGTTATCCCTAATGGTACAATGGGCGAACGTCACACAAATCCACAAAAATGGAACTTACGCCTTGAAAACCGTGATACAGGTGCTAAAATCGATCCTCGCTTATCCGTCTTTGATCAACGGGAAGATGTAACGATTGTTAAATTACCATACTTTGGTGATGAAGAGCACGAAGGCGTTATTGAACGTGCTATTCCAACGATTACAGTTCAAACTGCTGATGGTCCTGTAAAAGTAACTACAGTATATGACCTCATTCTTGCTAACTATGGTATCGACCGTGGTATCGGCGGTGAAGTAGCTAAAGCTTACACTGATGACACTCCATACACACCTACATGGCAAGAAAAAATCACTGGCGTAAAAGCAGAAATTGCTATTGCTACGGCTCGTGAATTTGCAGATAATGCAGAAAAAACTAAAGGTCGTTCCATGATTATCATGGGTGGTGGTATTAACCACTGGTACCATGCAGATATCATTTACCGTACAATCTTGAACCTTATCATGTTCTGTGGTACAGAAGGTGTTAACGGTGGTGGCTGGGCTCACTACGTAGGTCAAGAAAAACTTCGTCCTGTTGAAGGTTGGGGCGGTATCATGACTGCTAACGACTGGAGTAAAGCTCCTCGCTTGCAAAATGGTACATCTTGGTTCTACTTTGCTACAGAACAATACCGTTCTGATTGCATCGACTTGGCAGACCGCACATCTAAATTAGCTAAGCCTCGTTATCGTCATCCTGGCGATTACAACGTATTAGCGGCTCGTTTAGGTTGGTTGCCATCGTATCCTACTTTCAATAAAGGCAGCCAAGACTTGATTAACGATGCTCGTGCAGCTGGAGCTAGTACAGAAGCAGAAATTAACCAATATGTGGCGCAAGCGTTAAAAAATAAAGAATTACAATTCTGTGTAGAAGATCCAGCGGCTAAAGAAAATCATCCACGCAACTTGTTTGTATGGCGTGCAAACCTTATCGGTTCCTCTTCTAAAGGTCACGAATACTTCTTGAAACATTTATTAGGCACTAAAAATGCGGTATTGGAAGATGATGACGCTCCTACACGTCCAGAAGAAATCAAATGGCGT
>URZS01000208.1 GCA_900552445.1 uncultured Veillonella sp.
ATCAAACATATACGCAAAAGCTTTTGGGCTTTTCTCGTATTTACGAAAATAGTATGGATGCCGTATCTGACCGTGACTACGTGGTTGAATTCCTATCCTTTGCGTCTCTCGTGATGATGCACTTGAGCCGTCTCAGTGAAGAATTAATTTTGTGGTCTACCAATGAGTTTAACTTTATAGAACTTGATGATGCTCATTGTACAGGCTCTAGCATTATGCCACAAAAGAAAAATCCTGACGTATGTGAACTCGTTCGTGGTAAAACTGGTCGTACCTATGGTCACTTACTTGGCCTTTTAACTACCTTGAAAGGCTTGCCGCTTACATACAACAAAGATATGCAAGAGGATAAAGAGGGCATCTTTGATGCTATTGATACAGTACACTTTGCATTGTCCATCAATGCGGCAATGATTCGGGGCATGAAGGTCAATGGGGCACATATGAAAGCTGTCCTCGATGATGACTTCTCTAATGCAACAGACATGGCAGATTATCTTGCAAAAAAAGGCGTTCCATTCCGTGAAGCTCACGAAATCGTAGGTAATGCTGTACATCATTGCATTGAAAAAGGTTGCGTATTGCTAGATTTATCCGTTGAGGATTTTAAAGCTATCTCCCAGCATTTTGATGCAGATATCCTTGATGCTATTTCTATCGAAGCTTGCGTAGCAGGTCGTAACAACTACTCTGGTACAGCTCCAGAATGTGTTGAACGACAACGCAATAATGGTAAAGCTGTTATCGCTGCAGAAGAAAAACAAATTGCTGAATGGAAAGCTATTGTTGAATCTGTACAAGCATAAGTGTTTTACATTTTAATTTCCCATTGAAAACTTAAGATCGATATACATATAAGTCTATTTTAAAAGCTCTATATGGAGCTCAAAGCTTATGTGTATATCGATTTTTTTCGTTTAGAAGCCAGATAATACCTATAAAAAGCATTTCTAATTGATAATCTACTATTAAAAAAATGTAAATTTATGTACGCGTACAGTAGACTGTGAGAAAATAATAGTCTTGTACTAGGACACTATAACCGTGATAGATAGGAAAAATTACATATATACACAGAATAAAATAGGGTAAAAATATACCTTGTCGTTATTAAAATGAGTTCTGTTCATTTTAGATGATAAATTACCTATAATTTATTCAATTCGTGTAATATGGCTTGTCCGCCAATAAAGTACTTTTATTTTGGTTTCATAGGTGTTATTATTTAACTCGTAATAAGAATAAAAACGGTAAATTCACATTCAAGCCCATCACAGCACGAACTGAATTTACTTAGCGGTATATTATATTTAAGTGAATTATGGACGAGAAAAAATTCACCTTAGTGAAAGGGGATTGATACATGAAAACGACCGCTAAAAAAATGTCTGTATTCCAGCTAACCACAATGGTAGCAGCCAATATGCTAGGAGCTGGGATCATTATGTTACCAACTAATTTGGCTCAAGTTGGTACTATTTCAGTTTTATCTTGGCTCGTGACAGCTGTGGGTGCGCTTTTACTAGCGTATATTTTTGCTCAAGCGGGTATGTTCTCCCAAAATAAAGGGGGCATGGGCGGTTATGCAGAACACCGCTTCGGTAAAACTGGACATTTTATGGCGAGCTATGCTTACAGCATATCTCTCATCATTGCTAATATCGCCATCGCGGTTTCTGCCGTAGGTTATGGCGCAGCTTTCTTTGGTGTTGACCTTAATGCAACACAAACAAGCCAAGTAACAATTGTGCTCTTGTGGTTTGCAGCGATTTTGAACTTCCGAGGCAATCGCTTCACAGGTCGACTCAGCAACATGACTATTTGGGGCTCTATTGTTCCGGTTCTTTTAATCGGTACAATCGGCTGGTACTGGTTTGATCCGTCTATCTATTGGGCGGCATGGAACCCAAATGATCTTCCGCTTTATGATGCGGTAAAACAATCTATTTCCCTAACTTTATGGGGCTTCCTAGGGTTTGAGTCCGCAGCGGCTAATGCTGATGCTGTTGAGAATCCAAAGAAAAACGTACCTATTGCAACTGTAGCAGGTACATTAGCAGTGGCGGTGGTTTACATCTTGTCCACAAACGTTATGGCCGGTATCGTTCCTAACGTTGACTTATTAAATTCTAACGCACCATTCGGTTTGACATTCGTATACATGTTCAATGATACAATTGCAAACATCGTTATGGCTGCTATGGTTATTTCTTGCTTTGGCGCTTTACTTTGCTGGCAATTCACATTGTCTCGCGTATTCAAAAGCGCAGCGGAACACGGTTACTTCCCTAAAGTATTCGCTCGTGTAAATAGTAAAGACGCTCCTGTTCGTGGCGTATTCATTTTACTCGCTGTTGAAACATTACTTACTTTGTTCACTGCAAGCGACTCCTTGCGTGAGCAATTTGAAATCTTAGTAAACTTAGCGGTTGTAACTAACGTAGTACCGTATGTATTGTGTATCTTAGCAGTACCTACAATGATGCGTATGGCTGGCGTAGCTGAAAGCCGTATTAAACGTTCCAACTACCTGTTCGGCGCAGGCGTTATCTACTGTTTATATGCAATCTACGCATGTGGCTTTGATGCTATGGTAGGTAGTGCAGTAGCGGTAAGCATCGGCTTCGTGATCTATGTTTTGCGTAAAGCGTGGGATACACGCAGAGCGCACCGCTTACAACAAAGTATCGATTAACTGAATATCTCTCGTCTTATTAGAGGCTGTTACTTAGTAACAGCCTCTTTTTTGTATTGTACGTAAGAGTGAGATAGCTATGGTAAGACAGGATTAATTTTACTTAGGCCTATTTTAGATC
>URZS01000209.1 GCA_900552445.1 uncultured Veillonella sp.
TAACAGATGCTACAGTATCATTACCACTAGACGCAGCCGCTGTTTGACTAGGTCGAGAAACAACGACTGGACTATTATTAAAATAACCAAGTTCTACAGCTTCAACGAACGGTGCAAAATCATCAAACTCGGCATAGTCATCTTCATGATCATAGCCAGCAAAGGATTTACCTCTAGGCGCTTGGTTTTTAGCCTCTTCAGCCTCCCGTTGGGCCTCTGCGGCCTCAATCCATTCACCAGCACCACAGCCACCGCCATAATAATAGGTATCTAAACCTTCCCCAGTTTCAGTATCTACTTTCCAAGCAAAGCAGCATGCTGTATCAGTATTTGTTGGAATATCATCAAAGGATATATTCTTCTCCTTATACCAAGCAGATAATCTATCACGTAGACTTAGCAGCGTAGAAAATGCAGAGTCTGCTGCTTGTATCGTCACATGTTGGCTATGACAGTTCACATAGAAGGATGATTTTTTATTCTGTTTTGGTACAACACGATAACGTACTTTCATTTTTATCCCTTATACCCACAATAGGTAATACATAAATCTCTAAATCGCCAAATATCGCCCTTACTACTACGACTATCTAGGATAATCTCATACAAACCTTTTAATAAAGCTCGTAATGCTTTTGTAGAAATCCGAGAGCTCGCTTCATAAGCCAGTTTAATCGGATACGGTTTAAATGACGAATCATGGTCCTTACATAAGTTTTGTATGGCTTGAACAGACATTCCCGCTTGTCGACATTCACTGACCAGTAGCTGTAAACGTAATTGCCCCTCAATATAGCTCATAGCACGGTCTAATTCTTTATAGCCAAACATAAATGGAAATAGTTCAAGCAATGTATCGATATCTCGTTTTAACAGAGCCTCTTTAAAGGTAAAAATATTTTTAGCTCCATAGTCACTGCCATTTTCTTCAAGGAATTCTTTGGTAATGATTTTGTCCCCTGTAATTTGCAAGAAATAACGGTCAAATTCGGTTCTCATAAAAGAAACTGGTACATCTTGCCACAAATCGATGAGATGAGCTACATATTCCTGTGCATCAGGCGTCATTTTAAAGCTATTAGACGTACAGTACTGACGTATCCACATCACAAGGTCTGCCCCTTCAAGGCGCTTGCATTGATGATTTGGTATTTTATCTAAGATTTCTTTATTTTGTTTAATCCGTTTATCAATCATATCATGATAAATCAACAGAATGGGATTGTCCCCATTATATTCCATGATCAGCTCATACAATGGAACCCAAGCATCGCTATTTTTGCCGCTTTTACGAATGATAGGCAAATTAACTAAGCAGAATACCTTTTGATCACCAAAGAGAGAGTCTTCACATAGCTTTTCACTAATCTTCTGTGGTCCAGCTTCATCGTCTAATACTGTCACTGGAAGGTCAGGATAGGAACTTAGAAACTTGCGTTTTTCTTCTTCAATTAATTGTGGCTCATCGCCATAAATGAGTTGAATATGTGCCATAGCTCCTCCTTTCACAGATAAATATCCTCAATATAGCTGTACCCCATTATATACATGTGTTCTGATGAAGGATCCACATCGCGTAACGCACCGTGGGGACTTCCAAATAGAACCGTACTAGTCGGTGAAATACGTCCAATGTCACCCATTACACTAGACCGACTCGTTATATATAATGATTTAGTCTTATCATTTAATTTTAGATTTTTTTCTCTACTTTGTCCATTATATACGACGATTTGGTTCATACTATTTTTATATACCACCTTTGCAGAACCGTTACTGTGAAAGTACTCGATGTTTACGCTTTTAGGATGTACTCCATAGGCTCTAATGGCTTGATTAATAAGCCTTTCATTAGGTGCAGTCTTAATATGATCCGGTGCATCGATTAATAGATGGGCCCCTTCATGGTTTGGTTCTATACAAAGTAAAACATTACATTGCTTCATTGGAATATAATGAACTAATGTCTCCTGGTGATGATGCGTAATATAATATGACGTGACAAAGGTTAATATCATTAAAGATAATGATATAACTACATGAACAGTATACCTTTTTCTATGCGTAAAAAAATACGTAAATAACCCTAATAGCATATAATATAGATAAGCACAATAAGGATGCATCATGCCAAGCCAAAGTAGACTACCACTACGCCCTAACACATGATTTAAATATAAGGATATTCGCAATAGTACATCTACTAAAGACCACATGAACGATATTGGGAGTACGTAACTGATTAAAGTACTTACAAATATTAAAACTATGGATATATCTAATAAGGGCGCTACTATACAGGCTGCTAGCAAACTAGCTATGCTGATATAGTGAAAGTAATAGAGCTGTAACGGCAAAATTAATAACTGTGCAGATACACATAATACTAGCGGTGTTTTTATCCATCTTGGTAACCACTGTATTCGCTCATATAATACCTTTCCCCATATGAGTAACCCATAAGTTGCCCCAAAGGATAGCTGAAAGCTTACGTCAAATAAGGAGAACGGATCATAAATGACACATAGAATAGCACATATACATAAGGCTTGTTTAGCCTGATATAATCGTCCCTTTATATATGCTATACACATGAGAATGCTCATCATCGTTGCTCGTACAACTGGTGCATCGCCGCCTACAATACCACAATATATACAAGCAACTATAATACCAAGGATTAAACATGTACGCTTTCTTAATTTAATAAGCCGTCCCAGCCCATACACAAGTGCTAACAACAAAGCAATATGCGAACCTGATATGGATAAAATATGGATAAGGCCTGTATAGGAGAAATCCTTCATTTGTTC
>URZS01000210.1 GCA_900552445.1 uncultured Veillonella sp.
TAAATAGATAGCCCTTTACCCCTGCTGCCTCAGCGGCATCAACATCACGTTGACTATCGCCAATGAGGAAACTTTCTGTAGTATCCACATGATAATCCTTAATGGCTTGCTTGATCATACCAGGCTTAGGCTTTCTACATTCACAGTCTACAGCATAAAGAGGTATGACCCCGTCCTTATGATGAGGGCAATAATAGAAGTGTAAAATAGGTGCTCCACTGCGGTCGAGTTCATGAGCCATATGGTCATGAAGAATCTGTACATCAGACTCTTTATAATAACCACGGGCCACACCGCTTTGATTAGTTACCACAATGAGGTCATATCCTTTACTATAGGCATAAGCTAAGGCCTCTTTTGCACCGTCTACCCACTGTAAATCACTAATTTTATATAAATAACTAACGTCTTTATTAATAACGCCATCGCGATCTAAAAATAACACCTTGCGCATTAACGTAAATATCCTTCGTTATTATCTAATAGTTCACAATATTCTTTAACGGCATCTTCCATTTTGTGGAAACCTTTATCATAGCCAGCAGCCAACAATTTAGTAGTATCAGCCTCTGTAAAGCTTTGATATTTGCCCTTTAACACCTCTGGGAATGGCACGTATTCAATCTTGCCGTGGCCGTTATAGTCGATAACAGCTTGCATAAATTCGTTAAAGCTATGAGCATTACCAGTACCGCAGTTAAAAGTACCAGAAATTTCTGGATGCTCCCAGAAGTAGAAGTTTACATTAACTACGTCTTTTACATAAATAAAGTCACGTGTTTGACCACCATCTTCGTAGCCATCTGTACCTTCAAAGAGGTTGATAATGCCCGTTTCTTTATTTTTGTAGAACATTTGGCGAACTAAAGATGCCATTTTATCTTTATGTGCTTCGTTAGGACCGTACACGTTAAAGTAACGTAAACCTACTACTTGAGCAGTATATTCACCTTCATACTTACGCACATAGCGGTCGAATAACAACTTAGAGTACGCATAAGGGTTAAGTGCTTCTTCAGCTTCTGGTTTTTCTACAAAACCATTTGTACCATTACCATAGGTAGATGCGGAGGACGCATAGATAAATGGAATGCGACGGTCTTGGCAATAGTGGAATAGATTTTTAGAACCTTCATAGTTGTTCTTCATCATGTATTTGCCATTATATTCCATTGTATCTGCACAAGCACCTTCGTGGAATATGACTTCAATAGGGCCAACATCGAATGTACCGTCAGCGATAGCACAATCAAAATCATCACAATCGATGTAATCTAAGAATTCTAGATTTTGAATATTGCGAATTTTGCGACCATCTGTAAGATCATCTACGATAAGAATATCTGTACGACCACGGTCATTTAGTGCTTTCACAATATTACTGCCGATAAAACCAGCACCACCTGTTACGATAATCATAATTTGCCCTCCTTAGCCATAGTGGCTATTTTCCTTACAATATCAGATGTAGAATAACCTTCTTTAAATGAAAGCACCTCTACATTGTCAACGGACTCTCGCCCGATAATATCTTCAATCTTATAATCGCCGCCCTTAACAAGCGTATTAGGACGTAAGTACGCTAATAACTCAGCAGGAGTATCTTCTTCAAATAATACAACCCCGTCAATACACTGCAACGCACTCAATAAAGCTGCTCGATCCTCTTCACTAACGATAGGACGAGTTTCACCTTTAAGGCGTTTAACAGATGCATCTGAATTCAAACCAATGATGAGACGGTCTCCAAGTTGCGCAGCCTCTTGTAAGTATGTAATATGGCCACGATGAAGAATGTCAAAACAACCATTAGTGAATACTACGGTTTCACCCTTGCTTTGCCACTGTGTAACGAGCTCTTTCATCTCTTCCTTCGTATATAGGGGCTTAGACTGAATGCTATGTTTGAAAGAGTGCCATAAGTCTAATAGCTCAGACCGGTGAATTGGATATGTACCTACCTTAGACACTACGATACCTGCAGCACCATTGGCGATATGCAAGGCTAAGCGCATAGATAAGCCACTAGCAAGACAAGTCATCATCATAGATACAACGGTATCACCTGCACCACTCACATCGAAAACCTCTTGTTGGGTAGCCGGATTGTGCCATGTGCGGCCATCCTTTGCGATAACTGTAATCCCCTTAGCAGACCGTGTAGCCACAATATAGTCTAAATCTACATTGCCAAGAACAGACTTAGCGGCCTCAACGATCGTAGCATCATCATTTTCTAATTTACGGCCCACACATTCACCAAGCTCTTTTACATTTGGTGTAATGCAGGTGGCACCATTATATTTAGACCAATCAGATCCTTTTGGATCAACGATAGTTTGCACACCATATTCTTTAGCTAAGCTAAAGATTTTCTTCAATAAGGTAGGCGTACAAACACCTTTACCATAGTCAGATACGACAATACCATCGATACCAGATTTGCATAGGTTTTCAAGCCAAGTAGCTAGTTGTTCCTCTTCCTCGCTTGTTAGATCTGTAATCGTTTCAAAATCAAGGCGCATCATTTGCTGACGATCACCTAAGATGCGCATCTTAGTAATGGTAGAACGGTCATCACTTGTAATTAAACCAGTTGTATCGATTTTGTCATCATCAAGTAAATTTTGCAATAGGCGACCATGGTCATCATTACCAGCAAGTGCACCGAGGTATACCTTACAGTCTAAATTAGACAAGTTAGATGCAACGTTTCCAGCCCCACCAAGAACCTCTTTCATTTTTGACACTCGGTTAACAGGAACCGGTGCTTCTGGAGAAATACGACTTACATC
>URZS01000211.1 GCA_900552445.1 uncultured Veillonella sp.
TGAAAATGCAGTAGCTACCTCCAATGTAGCCATCAGCGGCAAGAGCGAAGGGGACATGATTATCTCCGGTGATAAAGGATATATCTACGTTCCTGCGCCATGGTGGAAAACAGAATACTTTGAAGTTCGCTTTGAAGATCTTAATATGAACCGCAAGTATTTCTACAAATTTGATGGCGAAGGCTTGCGCTATGAAATTGCTGAGTTTATTCAGTGCATCTTGAATAAGAACTTAACAAAAGCTAAGAATGGATAGGATGCTAATGCGTTTACACTGCCCCCATCAACTAAACGAATTTGTTCTGCCAATTGTTTTCCTAAAATTTGAGTAAAGTTGGCATCTACGCTTAAGATATTGCCGATGATACCGCTCTTAGCCAAGGCAATCAATTTACCAAAGGCTGGCGTATACGCTGTTTTCAAACCTTCCATGAAGATGCAATCATTAGCATCTGCCAAATCTGTAATCTCTTGAAGTTGCTCATCTGTTACGAGGATTGGGAACTCCACAAGAACATGCTTTTTATGTTTCAAAGCATCCATAATCGCTTGGAATTGATATTTTGGCTCCACTACGATGTATACCGCATCAACAGCATTGTAGAACTCTTCTTGATCTTTGTAGACCTTGAGCTCATAGTCCTCTACGAGTTGGTCTAAATTATGAGGCTCATTTTCGACGTAAACGGCACCAGTATCCATACCAGATACATATTTAGACTCTTCTAAGAAGCGCGCCGTTACTTGTTCAACACCGTGACAGCCTAATTTAATAGTATTTGTATTTCTAATTTCTGTACTAGATATACCTTTTGTTCTATCTAAGTAAATCACTTCGCAGTATTCATTGAGATAGTCAAAATGGCCCTTCCAGTCAGAACCTACTGTAAAGATATCAACGTCGTATTTCTTGATATCATCGATTTTTTGACCGAAATATTCTTCGATAATAATTTCGTCAGCAAAACCTGTTTCTTCAACATTCTTAATGCGAGTCATCAAGGAGTCACGAACATTTAACTTGCCTCTATTTTTATCAAAGTCACCTGATGTAACCCCAACGATCAAGTAATCCCCTAACGCTTTTGCATTTTTTAAGAGATTATAATGGCCTTCGTGAAATAAATCATAAGTACCGTATGTAATAACCTTTTTCATGTTTGCACCTATATATTAATACGCACCTTTACCCTTAAGAACTGCTAACACAGTTTTCACTAGATACACAATATCAATCCATACGGACCAGTTGTGTACATACCAAGAGTCCATAAGAACTCGTTCTTCATAGGTCGTATCACTACGACCACTTACTTGCCATACGCCAGTAATCCCTGGTGGTACGAGGTAGAAGTCGTTAATATATTCGCCATATTTTTCAACTTCTGCACGCACGATAGGTCTTGGCCCTACAAGGCTCATATCGCCAATCAATACGTTCCACAATTGTGGCAATTCATCAAGACTTGTTTTACGAAGGAATTTACCGATTTTTGTAACACGAGGATCATCTTTTAATTTGAAATCACGTTCCCATTCTTCACGAGCTGCAGGATTTTCTTTCAAATAGATTTCCAACGCCTCTTGTGCATTAGGTACCATGGAACGGAATTTATAACAAGGGAATTCCTTACCCCCTTGGCCTACACGTTTATGACCAAATACGATAGGACCTGGAGAGTCTAAGTAAATTAAGATAGCTACGATAGCTATTACAGGCAAAATCAAAATGCCACCAATTACTGTAGCTGTAATATCAAAGATTCGTTTAAAGAGACGATTGCGTCGTTGAGCTAGGTTGTTTTTAACCTCTAAAATCAAGGTTTGTTCATTCATTAAGCCACGGGCTTGAATATTAGCTGCAGGAATACCGAACAACTCAGGTACAAAGGTTACCTTTTCTACGAGGATTTGCAACTTGTTAATCAAGGTTACTAATTTATGAGGTTCCAAACCTGGCGCACATACGAGAACATTTGGAATATTATATTTCTTAATTACTGCTTCAGCATCGTTGAATTTGCCAAGGCATTCGTATTTATTAGCTAATACAGAGGATTTAGGATGATCATCTACAAAACCTACAATTTTGTACATCGCAAGCGGCATATTGCTGAAATGAACGTCCACGAGCTCTGCTGTTTTACCAGCCCCTACAAGTAATACAGGAATAGCTAAAATGTTCAATTTAATAAGTGTACGAGCTAAGATATAACGGAATACAATGATGTAAAGTAATATAAACCCATAAGATAAAATCACGAACAAGCGGGATACATTATTTAAAATATGACCTGCGTACATTAAAACGATAGACAATACGATACCAATAGTAATACTGCGGAAGATGATTTTTATCTTTTCCCAGTAGGATGTATCGATTTTATAACCATGGTTCAAGAAGAGAACTGTTATAAAAACAAGAGGTGTTATAATATAGCCATACCAGTGATCGATATGCAATACCATGTCACTTTCACTAAATGGTAAAAGCAACCGCAAATTATAGGCGGATACTATACCGCAAATAACAGAAATGTAATCGACAATTACCATTAATGTTTTAACGATGACATTAGAATTAACGTATGTATTTTTCATATATACTCCCTCATAACTAATAAACTAGTTATTTTAAATTGATACTAACTTCCCATTTTTAATACATCAAATATGTATCATATGGATTCATTACAAGAGGTTACAATTAATGAAGATCGGAAGAGCGTCGTGTAGGGAAAG
>URZS01000212.1 GCA_900552445.1 uncultured Veillonella sp.
AAAGAGTATTAGATTTTCCTATAAAGGAGGCAAATATGGACCCTTCTTTTTCTCATATTAAAATGGTGGCTATCGATTGTGACGAAACATTGGTGCGCAGCGATAATACTGTATCTGACTATACTGTAGATGTATTACAACGATTGCATAACAAGGGGATTGCCATCACTATAGCTACGGGGCGTATGTACCAGACGGCTAAGCCTATTGGCTTGGCTTTACAGCTTGGTAATGTACCGATGATTTTGTTTTCAGGTGGTCTTATTCAAGAGTTAGAGACGGGGCGTAAGCTATTTGAACAGACTGTTTCTATTCAGGCTGTACGTCGTATTTTTGATTTAGCCAAACAATACAATTGGCACATTCAATCCTATGTGGATGATCGCTTATTATGCCACCATAAAACATGGCAGTCCGATCTCTATGAAAACCAAACAGGTGCTAAAGCGGAGTTTTTAGGAGATGATTTATATAGCTTACCATCAGAACCTAATAAATTAATTGCTATCGATACGGTAGAAGGCATCGATAGAATTATTGATATCTTAACGACTTCGGTGGGAGATGTAGTTACATTAGTTCGCAGTCAAAGTGACTTTTTAGAAATCATTGCACCGAATGTATCTAAAGGGCGTGCTTTAGAAGAGTTAGCTTTTGATAATCACATCGGTTTAGAGAATATCATATCCTTTGGCAATGCAGAAAATGATATTTCGATGCTTAGTAAAACCGGTTATTCAGTAGCTGTAGAGAATGCTACAGATCATGTTAAATCAGTAGCTCATGCAATTTGCGGGCACCATAATGAAGATGGTGTGGCTCGCTGGATTGAAGAGAATCTTTTATAATGGAGTAAAACTATGGAAGCCTTTCGTTTATTAATCGTTACTGGCATGTCCGGTGCTGGTAAAACTCAAGTATTACAGGCCTTAGAGGATATGGGATATTTATGTATCGACAATATTCCACCTGTGCTGATTCCAAAATTGAGTGAAATTTGCCGTCAAGGTGGGGAGCGTACTAATCGCGTAGCGCTTGTAGTCGATATTCGCGGTGGCGAGTTCTTTGAAGCCTTATCCTCATCTCTTGATACATTAAAAGCTATGAAGGTAGATTTTGAAATTGTATTCATGGATGCTACAGATGAAACATTAATTCGTCGTTATAAAGAAAGCCGTCGTAGCCATCCATTGGCTCCAGATGGTTTGATTACGACTGGTCTCAAAAAAGAGCGTCAAATCCTTAATTCTGTACGCCATAAAGCAGACTTCATCATTGACACCACTAATATGAAAACAGCTAGCCTTAAAGAGTATTTAAAAACTCGCTTTACTCAAGTGGATGAAGGTCATGGCATGGCTATTACGGTAGTTAGCTTTGGTTTTAAATACGGTATTCCTCTCGATGCTGACATGGTATGGGATGTGCGGTTCTTACCAAATCCGTTCTATATTCCTGAATTCCGACATAAAACAGGTCGCGTTGAAGCTGTAAATGAATATATTCACTCTTTTGAAGTAACGGATGAGTTTAAAAAACGCTTCTTTGATACGGTAGATTTTCTTGTGCCAAATTATGAACAAGAAGGTAAATCTCAATTTATCGTAGCTGTAGGCTGTACTGGTGGTATGCATCGATCTGTTGCTATGGCAGAATCATTATATTCTCACTTGCTTGAAAAGGGATACCGCGTATCCGTTGAACATCGAGATATGATGAAAAATAATGTAGAAGAAGATTTTAATCCTCATGAAATTAAAACACTTGGTAACTAGATAGGGGTTCTTATGTTGAGAAAAGGGTGGTTCCGGTGGTTAATTCCGGGCCTAAATATAAAACGTTGGCTTGCCCTGTTTAGTGTTGGTGTAGGTCTATTAATTATCGGCATTTCATTGATGTTCAACTATCAATGGTTGGCCGTACTAGAAGATATTGTACTAGCCTTTTCTTATGATTTAACGGGCTTTTACAATTATAATGTTCTCATTGCTGTTGGGTTTGTACTATTATCTATTGGTGCTATACTGATGCTCATCGGTACGAGTAAGGTTATTAAAACCATAATTCGTGCTGTATTACCAAATCCTGATAGCAAAGTATCGGATATTATTTTCCAGAATATTCGCCTTGATAAAGGTCCAAAAATCGTTGTTATTGGCGGTGGTACAGGTTTATCAAACCTGTTGCGCGGTTTGAAAGCGCACACATCTAATCTATCTGCTATCGTAACTGTTGCAGATGATGGGGGCTCTTCTGGCCGTTTGCGTGAAGACTTTAAAATGATTGCCCCTGGTGATCTTCGAAACTGTCTCGTTGCACTAGCTGAACAAGAAGGGGTTATGGAAAACCTGTTCCGTTACCGCTTTGAAGGGGAAAATGAGCTATCTGGGCATAGTTTTGGTAACCTCTTTATCACAGCACTTGCTCAAGTATATGATGGCGATGTGGAGGAAGCGCTTGAAGCGGCTAGTAAATTGTTGCGTGTCCGTGGTCGTGTAATTCCTTCCTCTACAGAGTTCATTAAATTGCGTGCAGAGATGACAGATGGCACTATTGTAGAAGGTGAAAGTAATATACCACACTCGGGTAAACGAATTCGCCATATCTATAGTGATCCAGCATTGCCTAAGCCAGAGGGGGCTGCATTACGTGCCATTGATGAAGCGGATGTAATTATTTTAGGTCCTGGTAGTTTATATACAAGTATTATCCCAAATTTACTAACTGATAAGTTGGC
>URZS01000213.1 GCA_900552445.1 uncultured Veillonella sp.
AATTTCTTGATTCCTCATTAATATTTTCTTCCCCCGCCAGGAGAATGCCCGATTACCATACTTAGCTTTGAATTCTTTGTTCGTTAGTGAATCTAATTCATCTATATCAATATATGGCTCAATCGCTTGGAATTCTGGAATTGGTGTGGTAGGAATATCTTTATTGTGGGGGCACACTTCTTGGCACACGTCACAGCCAAATACGAGGGGCGTTTTAGCTATGATATGCTCCTCCTCTGGAGTAAGTTCTCCCTTTTTCTGAGTTAAATAGCTTTTACAAGTTTCATATTTAAACTCATCATGACCTAAGCATTGACCTAAACAAGCAGTAATACAGCGATTACAGCCCATACAGGACTGGTTGAGAGGGGTATTGGGTTCAAGCTCTAAGGTTGTTAAAATCGTGCCGATAACCACATAAGAACCCCATTTAGGACTGATGAAGCAATTATTTTTGCCGTAAAACCCGAGACCTGCTAAGTAAGCCATGTAACGATCGGCTAAAGGGGAGGTGTCACAATGAATAGAGAACTGTGCGTCTCTATTCATTATTTGTAATTTTTCAATAAGTTTTTTTAAATATTCATTGACGACTAGGTGGTAATCTGTGGCCCATGTATAGCGAGATAAATTGGAAGAGCCTTGATGCTCCACATGGTATGGAAAAAGACAAACAATTGCACTTTTAGGTGTAAAAAGGGATGTTCCTAATAGTCTTTCCTCTACATTGGCAGCCGTAAAGGGACATGGATTACTTTCGTATAAAATGGACTTTGCATTCTCAGGTAGTGGCCAAGATGCGACACCAAACTCATAAATATTCAGTTCTTTGCAGATTTCTTGTAAATTTATATATTTCATCGTAGATTTCATAGCGAATTATTGGTACAATAAAAGTATAAGAAACGTGAGGAATTCTATAGATACTGATGAGTTCCTAATAGGTTTGTAGTTCGAGGATAATTGTATTTTTATAGTTATCATCTAAGTTCTTTTAGTATTAGTATACCATTGAGAGGACAGATTATGTTAGCATTTATGAAAGTATTACAACCGAAGACGGTGGAAGAGGCTTATGAATTAGCCACAAAAAACAAAACTGCTCCAATGCTAGCTGGCGGTTGCTGGTTGCGTTTAGGTCGACGCACATGGCCATCAGTGATCGATATGGCAAGCCTTGATTTGCGTTATGTTCGTGAAGAGGAGAACGAGTTTGTAATTGGCGCTATGGCGACACAAGGAGATGTGGAACGTTTTGAGCCATTACAACAATTCTGCGGTGGTGCCGTAGTTAAAGGCATTAAGGAAATCCTTGGCGTTCAATTCCGTAATACAGCTACTATGGGCGGCTCTGTAGCTAGTAGATTCGGCTTCTCTGATATCATTCCTGCATTGTTAGCAGTTCATGCAGACATCGTTACCTTTAAAGGTGGTCGCATGTCCATGCAAGACTATATGACATATAGAGAACGTGATATTCTCATGGAAATTCGCATTCCTAAAGTAGATGTGCCTGTAGCTGTGGAAGCCCTTCGCATCTCTCGTGGGGACTTCCCATTTTTGACAGGTGCTCTTCGCCGCGATGAAAATGGCGTTGAATTGTACATCGGTACAAGACCTGGCGTACCTCAATTAGCAGCTAAAGCAAGTGCTTTACTTTCAGAAAAAGGATTGTCTGCAGCAAAAGAAGCAGGTCAATTGGCATCTGAAGAATTAGTTTACCAATCTAACTCCCATGCGTCCAAAGAATACCGCATAGAAATGGTGAAAGCAATGGTTCAACGCTTAGCTAAGGAGGTGGCACAATAATGGAACTCGTACTAAATATTAATAATAAAAATGTAACAGTTAATGTGCCAACTGACGAAATGTTGTTGGATACATTGCGTAATCTTGGTTATTATAGCGTACGTTGTGGCTGTGATACAACAAACTGTGGCCTTTGTACTGTATGGGTAGACGACGAAATCGTATTATCTTGTGCATACCCTACATTCCGTGCACCAGGTCATAAAATCACTACATTAGAAGGCTTAGAAGAAGAGGCCGAATTACTAGCGGCTTGTATTGCTAGTGAAGGTGGGGACCAATGTGGTTTCTGTACAACTGGTATGATGATGAGCGCTATCAATTTGAAACGCAAAAATCCAAAGGCTAGTGATGATGAAATCCGGGAGTACCTCATTGGTAACTTGTGCCGTTGTACTGGCTATGAATCACAACTTCGAGGGGTTCGTAAATTCTTAGAAGGAGGCCTATAATAATGAAAAAGCACATTGGTAAAGCTTATGACAAAGTTGACTCTAAAGGTATTTTGACGGGTAAACCGTCCTATACAGGCGATTTTGTTCCTAAAGATGCGCTCGTTATTAAGGTTCTTCGTAGCCCTCATGCACAGGCGCGCATTAAATCGATTGATACATCTAAAGCTAAATTGATCCCCGGTGTAGAAGCAATCTTTACACATGAAGATGTGCCTAAGACTCGTTTTACATTAGCTGGTCAAACATATCCAGAGCCATCTGCTTATGATGCGCTTATTTTGGATCCTGTAGTTCGTTACGTTGGCGATGAAGTAGCTCTCGTAGTAGCTAAAGACGAGGCTACAGCATTAAAAGCTATGCCGCTTATCAAGGTTGAGTACGAAGTACAAAAACCAGTTCTTGATATGCATACTGCTATCGACCATGAAACAGTAGTGCATCCTGAAGAT
>URZS01000214.1 GCA_900552445.1 uncultured Veillonella sp.
AGATATATAGCTTTCATTGAAATCTAATCCTATAAAACGATACAATAGTACATAGAAAACACTACTAATCGAAATATTAGCTTTTAATCCCAAACACCCATTCATGAGGAATCATGGCGAATACAGAAACAACGATCGACGCAGTTATGCATCCGCAGCGTAACATGCAAACCATGGAAGTCATTATTATCAATGAATCTTTAGGCTTCTAATAGCTTGCGGACCATTGAGAAAGTCTTGCACACTCAACTGCCCTAGTCCATTGACGACTCGATAAATCGTAGACCATCTAGGGTCGATGGCACCACTTTCAAGATCACTTATGTAAGATTGAGCTAGACCTGATTTATCTGCTAATTGATACTGTGTCATGCCCAATTGTCTGCGCCAAAGCAAAATCAACACACCGAGTTTGTGAACTTCTTGTCGAATTTGTAAATCTCGACAACAAACGATAGGATTCATAGCAACCTCTATCTACTTTCACACTCAACACATGCTTATGCCTTTACTATACGGCTCGGCGCCATCCCTGCCTAGTAGCAGTTGAAAAGTGATAACGTAAAAGCCTTAATAAAAACTAACATTCACATTAGTTCTATTAAGGCTTTTTTCTACGTCTATTAAGTTATGTCCGATTTCATCAATTCGTGGAATATTAGCATATATAGAAAAAATAAAGATTAAAAATACAAGTACTGCACTTAATAAACTTAGGTTTTATAAGTGTTTATCTTGATGTCTATACATTATCCATACAGGAAACATAAATTTGAATTCTAATATCATCCTCTCTTAGCCTACATCGTAATAGATACATATAAATTTCCCATCCACTTTGACCTTACACTGAAACCAATGCTAAAACACTACTAAAGCACTACTAAAACACTATTAAAACACTATTAAAACAATATAATAATCAAATGCTTATAGTAAAAAGAGGACTATACTTAGTATAATCCCCTTTAATCATCTCTATAAGATTATTGATTAATGCTATCTTGTGCTTTTTTGATTTCCATGTATTTAACCATGCCGTCAACAGCTTTTTTAGCTTCCCGCATAGCGAGTACTACAGTAGCAGGTTTATGTACTACGTCACCGCCAGCAAATACGCCTTTACGGTTAGTCATGCCATATGGATCTTCGGAAGTAATGATGTAGCCTTTTTCATCTACTTTCAAGTTATTACCTTCGCCGATAAGACGAGCATTTGGTTTATGACCTGCAGCGATGATAATTTTATCTACAGGCATAACTTGGTAGTTACCTGTGCCGTGAATGCCTGCGCCATCTTCGTTAAGCGCCATCACTTCGTATTTGAAGCCTTCTACTTTATCTTTGCCTTCTACAGCTACTGGAGAAGCAAACCATTGGAATTGAACGCCTTCAGCACGCGCTTCTTCGTATTCAGACAATAATGCTGGCATTTGTTCTTGGCTACGACGATATGCTACAGTTACGGATTCGCAGCCTAAACGTACGCATGTACGAGCCGCATCCATCGCTACGTTACCACCACCGATGATAACGACACGATCACCTTTTCTCACAGGAATGAGAGATTCATCAAGATCGCCATTTTCTACTAATTGTACATTAGTCAACAAGTACATCGCTTGGAATACGCCGTGTACTTCATCATTTTCCATGCGTACTTCTTGAGGAATATGAGTACCAGTACCGATAAAGATGGAATCAAAGCCTTCCGCAAAAAGATCATCCAATGTTTTATCTTGACCGATAAATATATTACATACGAATTTAACCCCTAAACCTTCAAGACGAGCGATTTCACGACGTACAACAGATTTAGACAAACGGAATTCTGGAATACCGAATAAGAGTACGCCACCCGGTTCAGATTGGCCTTCAAATACAGTTACATTATAACCAAGCTTAGCCATGTCGCCTGCTACGGACAAGCCTGCAGGACCAGAACCTACTACAGCTACATTACCAAGATTTTGTTGGATTTTCTTAGGTTTGCGAAGTTCATTGATGCTTTCAAAGTCAGCAGCAAAGCGTTCCAATTTACCGATATTGATAGGCGGTTTTTTCGCCTTGTTCATGATACAATTGCCTTCACATTGATTTTCACGTGGACATACGCGGCCACAAATAGATGGCAAGTTGGTACGTTCCGCCAAAATATCATTGGCTAAACCAAAGTTACCGTGTGCGATGGCTTGGATGAAACGAGGAATTTCGTTTTCAATAGGACAACCCATTTGGCACAATGGTCTTGGACAGTTGAGACAACGTTTCGCCTCGGCGAGCGCTTCCTCCATCGTATAATCCGCATCAAAATGTAGTGGTTTTAATTCATTACTCATGGCACATGCCTCCTAGCAAGGATCCAGTACTATACTTATACAGCGTTGCATGCACCTAAGCATTCCGATGAGCCCTCTCACATAGGTATGCCGCCGCATGCTGCTAATATTTATCTTTTGTAACCATTCGATAGACGTGTGGTCACTGGTCAGACACACACTATTCTATAGTATATTCTAAATTGTGAAAGTCCCAACAGTCAAGCAAATCTCACAGGTTGTGTATACGGATATAGGCCCTATTCATGCAAGGATTGCATAGAAAAAGAGGTGCCATTTTAATCGTTTACTATTTGCCTTTAAGGGTACGATCGAAGAGGTCATTAATGATATTTACCAAAACTAGTGTCAACTTTTGCATATACTCG
>URZS01000215.1 GCA_900552445.1 uncultured Veillonella sp.
TTTCCCTACACGACGCTCTTCCGATCTTTTGAAGATTACAAAGAGCGTTTGCTACCTCAGTTACCAGGAATGGCTAAAAAAGCATCTAAATCATTACTATCTATTGGAAGTGCTTTATCATATATTGTAGGGGTTTTAATATTTATCATTACGCCAGCAATCCTATATTTATTAGGTAGTTCTTGGCAACCATTTGAGAATGTAACAGCATTCCCAGCATTATCTTTAGTAACGTTAGTAGCGCTTGGCGGGGTAGGTCTTTTCGGTGGACTTGTATGTATCTTTGTTGGTATTGAACTTCGCGGTGTCCGTGAACGTTACTTTCAAAATATAGATTAAGGAGGACCTATGAGACGAATTATAATTGCTGCCATTCTAACTGTAATCAGTGCTGTAGGGGTAGGTACATCATTTGCTGTAAATGATTTACCAAATTTTGGTGAATGGATGAAAACCAATGAACAACAGTTTAGAAAACCACATAGACATGATGGTTCTTATATGCATATGGACCAACATATGATAGATAGAAATAATCAAATGATGCGTCAAGATGGTATGGGGCCAAATAATGGTCAATATATGTACCAAAATTGTCAAAACCAAATGATGCGTCAAGATGGTATGGGACGAAATAATTGTCAGTATATGTATCAAAATGGTCAAATGCCTCCACAAGGTCCAGGACCACAACAATCTAATGGTAATGCACCACAACAACAAACTGGTCAAGGTGCGCCACAGACTACCCAAAATCAATAGGATTCTATTGATCCTTTTCTCTCACAACACTTTTAGAGAGTGTGGTCATGAAAGTGCATTCATGGCCACCGTAGAGCCATACACTCTATGTGATACATTTGTATCAGAATCTCTCTCTTACACACAATAACTACACACAAACAAAAAGAGCTCCTCATGGAAGGAGCTCTTTTTGTGTATATTTATTTGATATGTTTAGAACCGCGTTCTGTCATAGCTACGCCATCTTTACAAAGAGGGCAATCTTCCTGTGTATATGTAGGAACTTCGAGGTTAAGTAAGGCTTGTACTTTTTCTTGAGGTACGCCAAATTCTGCTTTGCCACCGGAACGGTTAACAAGTAGACCTACACCTACGATTTCGCCGCCAGATTGGTTAACTACGTTAACTACTTCTTGTACGGAACCGCCAGTTGTTACGATGTCTTCAACGATAAGTACGCGTGTACCAGGTTCGATTTTGAAACCGCGACGCAATGTCATAACGCCTTTTTCGCGTTCTGTAAAGATGGCACGTGTGCCAAGTGCTTTACCAACTTCGTGAGCTAGTAAGATGCCACCAGTCATAGGACCAATAACAAGTTCTACGTTTTGATCACGGAAGCGTTCAGCTAATTCTTTACAAAGTGTTTCTGTGTATTTTGGATGTTGCAATACATTGAATTTTTCAACGTACATTGGGCTATGGAGACCAGATGTCAAAAGGAAGTGACCTTCTAAAATAGCTTGAGTGTCGATGAGTAATTGTTTTACTTCTTGTTCTGTCATCATTGGGATACTTTCTCCATTTCTTCAATAATTAAACGAACCGCTTCACGAGGATTTTCAGCTTGTGTAATAGGGCGGCCGATAACGAGGCGAGATGCGCCATCTTGTAATGCGCTAGCAGGTGTAGCAACGCGTTTTTGGTCGTCTGTTGTTGCAAAGGAAGGACGAATACCAGGTGTTACGATAAGAAAATCGTCGCCACAGGCTTCGCGAATCATTTTAGCTTCTAAGGCGGAGCACACAACACCATCCATACCGCAATCTTTAGCAAGCTTAGCAAGGCGAATTACTTGGTCGGAAATAGGTAGTTGACCACCGATAGCAGTCCAAGATTCATCGTCGAAACTAGTAAGAGCAGTGATAGCCAATAATTTTGGTCGCTCAACGCCTAGTGTTTCGCCGCTTTCACGAGCTGCCTCTACAGCGGCTTTCATCATGACAGGTCCACCTTGACCATGCAAAGTAATCAAACTAGCGCCGAGACGTGTTAAGGAAGAAACGCCATGGGCTACGGTGTTTGGAATGTCGTGCAATTTCAAATCAAGAAATATTTGTTTATTTTGCTCCTGTAGAAAGCGAATTGTTTTTGCTCCTTCGGCGTAGAATAGCTCCATTCCGACCTTGTAAAAGCTAACCGAATCACCGAGGGATAATACGATTTCTTTCACAGCATCCATCGTGGATACGTCAAGGGCAACGATTAATCTGTCATCTGCCATGTTGCAACCTCCATACTACATATATATCTAAATAATTTTCACATACTGAGGGCCTATCTGTCAATTAAAATTGGTATGAAAGAGGTGATTATTGGTCACCTTAGAACAGTAGATTATAGTCTATTTCATGCTATAATAAGGAGAGTAAATGAATATAATTCTTATATATAGATTTTGAAAGGAGTCCTATGTTAGATTTTGTTGCATTAGACTTTGAAACAGCAAATAAATTTAAAAACAGTGCGTGCTCCTTGGCGGTTATTACCGTAAAGGACGGACAAATTACCAAAAAGGCATATAGCCTCATCAAGCCTCCGTTTATGAGTTTTGATGATGAATGTATTGAAATTCATGGTATCCAACCGAAGGATGTTCTTCATGAAAAGACCTTTGATCAGTTG
>URZS01000216.1 GCA_900552445.1 uncultured Veillonella sp.
ACCGAGATCTACACTCTTTCCCTACACGACGCTCTTCCGATCTATCATATTCACCGCTTAATAACAAGAGAACTTCTTGTTTTTCTACAGTTTCTTCTATGGCCTTAACATATTCTTTAATTTCGCTCTCCATAGAACTATCATCTTCTTCGATAGCCATTTCAAGCATTACATTAGCATCTTCAATATCACTAACAAGTTGCTTATAGCTTTCCACAGCATTTTTAAGCTGTGTAGCCTCTTGAGAAATCTCACGAGCCTTATCTGGATTATCCCAAAATGTAGGGTCACTCATCTGTACATCGAGTGTAAAAATTCGATCTTCTTTCTGAGCGATGTTAAAGTGAATCCCTCATTCCATAAATACGTTCTTCCAGATTAGAAATTATTGGTTTTAAATCTTCTAACAATTTATGCTCACCACCTTTAACTTATTAGCCTATTATATTGATAAACTATTACCTTAATAAAATAGAAAAATGGCCGTTGCCCACTGGAAGTCCCATTGAGCAACGTGCCATTCACAAATCTTAGTCTTCGTTTTGTGGCTCCAACACATCTTCATGATGGGATTGTGCACCTTCTAAGTGATCAACTGGTTCTTCAATTTCTTGAATCAATTGTGCACGAATTTTGTATAACGCCATGATTGTTTCATCTTGAATTGCAGCAATCATGTTTTGGAACATCTCAAAGGCTTCAAATTTATATTCCACCAATGGATTTTTTTGACCATATGCACGAAGGCCAATACCTTCACGCAACATGTCCATATTATCCAAGTGTTCCATCCATTTGTTATCGACAACGCGCAACATAATAGCCTTCTCAAGTTGGCTAAACATAGCCTCACCAAGCATATTAACGCGGTCTTGGTACTCTTCATGAGCAATTTCCAATAAGCGTTCTAATAATTCTTGACGAGTATATTCTTCCATATCTTGAGGCGTCATAATATCTTCGGTTAAGAAATATTGACTCAAGTGCTTGTAGAGACCTTCGTAATCCCATTCTTCTGGATAGAGCTTTTCATCAGCATAAGCATCTACAGCGTCAGTAACAAGCTTATCAATCATTTCATTAATCGTTTCACGCAAAGATTCGTTGCGCAAAATACGACGACGTTGTTCATATAACACTTCACGTTGTTGATTCATAACATCATCATATTCGAGGACATATTTACGAATATTATAGTTATGATCTTCAACTTTCTTTTGAGCTCGTTCAATGGATTTTGTAATCAAAGAATGCTCAATAGGCTCATCTTCTTCCATGCCAAGTTTATCCATAATGCCTGTAATATTATCAGCACCAAAGATACGCATTAAATCGTCTTCCAAGGATAAGAAGAATTGAGAAGAACCAGGGTCACCTTGACGCCCAGAACGGCCGCGCAACTGATTATCAATACGACGGCTTTCATGGCGTTCCGTACCCAAAATAGCCAAACCACCTAATTCAGGTACACCTTCACCAAGGGTAATATCTGTACCGCGACCAGCCATGTTTGTAGCGATAGTTACCATGCCCATTTGACCAGCATTAGCAACGATTTCCGCTTCTTTTTCATGGTGTTTAGCATTCAATACATTATGAGGAACCCCAGCACGTAATAACATGTCTGATAGTTCTTCAGATTGCGTAATAGATGTAGTACCGATTAAAAGTGGTTGACCTACTTTATGACGTTCTACAGCATTACGAACTACTGCACGATATTTAGCAGCTTTAGTTTTGAAAATCTGATCCGGTAAATCTGTACGAATCAACGGTTTATTTGGAGGAATTGGAATTACTTCTAAACCATAGATGTCGATAAACTCTTTTTCCTCTGTTTTAGCTGTACCAGTCATACCAGCTAATTTTTCATACATACGGAAGTAGTTTTGGAATGTAACAGATGCCAAAGTTTGGCTTTCGCGTTCAACCTTCAAGCCTTCTTTAGCTTCGATAGCTTGATGTAAGCCATCAGAATAACGACGACCAAACATTAAACGACCTGTAAATTCATCGACGATAACAACTTCACCGTCTTTAACTACGTAATCAGTATCGCGGTGCATCATTGCATAGGCACGTAAAGAAGCACCAAGCAAATGATTCAACTCGATATTTTCAGCATCATATAAGTTTTCAACGCCAAGCATTTTCTCTACCTTTTCGATACCAGAATCTGTAGGCGCAATAGTTTTTTGTTTCTCATCGATGATATAGTCTTCATCTCTTACAAGGTGAGGAACAATTTTAGCAAGTTTATAGTAATTATCTGTGGAACGTTGACCAGGACCAGAAATAATTAGAGGAGTTCTAGCTTCATCAATTAAGATAGAGTCAACTTCATCGACAATAGCATAATTTAATGGACGTTGTACCATTTGAAGTACATCGGTTACCATGTTATCGCGCAAATAGTCAAAGCCAAACTCGTTATTTGTACCATACGTAATATCACATGCATATGCTTCTCTACGTTGGTTAAAGTCGAGATTAGCTACAATAAGGCCGGTAGAAAGACCCAAGAAATTATATAAACGACCCATTTGCTCGCTGTCACGAGTAGCCAAATAATCATTTACTGTAACTACATGCACGCCTTTACCTGTCAACGCATTAAGATATACTGG
>URZS01000217.1 GCA_900552445.1 uncultured Veillonella sp.
TCTTTTGGTACGATTGTAGTGGCTTTTACATAAGGCTCTTCAATGTAGTCGATTTCTGTAGGTGGTGGCAATTTTGCCGGATTATCTACTTCTAGCATTTCTCCATTTGTTTTATATACCTTGTAGTTTACAGATGGAGCGGTCGTAATGAGCGTTAAATTATATTCTCTCTCTAACCGTTCTTGAATAACGTCCATATGTAATAGTCCAAGGAAGCCACAACGGAAACCAAAACCTAACGCCAAGGATGTTTCAGCTTCATATTCTAAGGCAGCATCATTAAGCTGTAATTTTTCTAATGCATCACGAAGGTTTTCGTAGTCTTTAGACTCTGTCGGATAGAGACCACAATATACCATAGATACAGCCTTGCGATAGCCTGGCAATGGTTCTGGTGCAGGATTGTTTGCCAATGTTACCGTATCACCTACGTGACAATCTTTTACATTTTTGATACTAGCTGCAATACAACCTACCGATCCACAAGGTAATTCTTGTACTGGTACGAGATTTGGTGTAAAGATTGCAAGCTCAGTAACATCAAAATCCTTATTATCATGCATCATACGAATTGTATCTTTTGCCTTGATAGTGCCTTCTTTTACCCGTACATACGCAATAGCACCTTTATAGGAATCAAAGCGGCTATCAAATATCAAAGCTCTCGTAGGTTGATCGGATTTATCTGGTGGCGCAGGAACCTTATTTACAATGGCTTCTAAAATATCTGGAATGCCAATGCCAGATTTAGCAGAACATAATACTGCTTCTGATGCGTCTAAACCAATGATATCTTCAATTTCATGTTTAACCCGATCAGGATCGGCAGAAGGCAAATCAATTTTGTTAATAACAGGAATGATTTCAAGATCATGTTCTAAAGCGAGATACACATTTGCCAACGTTTGTGCTTCTACACCTTGTGCCGCATCTACTACAAGTAATGCACCTTCACAAGCTGCAAGAGAACGAGATACTTCATAGCTGAAATCCACATGGCCCGGAGTATCGATGAGATTCAAAATATACTCTTCACCATCTTGTGCTTTATACAAAATACGAACGGATTGCGCTTTAATAGTAATACCACGTTCTCGTTCTAAATCCATGGAGTCCAAAACTTGAGCCTCCATTTCACGCTTTTGTAATGTGCCAGTATATTCAATTAATCTATCGGCTATGGTAGATTTACCATGGTCAATATGAGCTATAATACAGAAGTTTCGAATCTTTTTCGTTGACATACTATGTAAACAAGTTCAAAGAACTTGTATTCTCCTTTCTAACATACGCGATCGATAACAGCACCTCCTAATAATTGAGTGCCATTATAAAAGGCTACGGACTGACCTGGTGTAATAGCCCGTTGTGGTTCTTCAAAGATAACCTCCATCGTATCATCATCCAAGATACGAGCAGTACAAGGAGAAGGATTTGCAGCATAGCGAATCTTACCTTCCGCCTTCAATTCTTTATGAATTGTGTCATCTAAGAAATTATAAAACTTACAAATCATACGATTTGTAAAAAGTCGTTCATTAGGACCTACGATGACCTCATTGCGTTCACCATTAAAACCAATAACGTATAATGGGTGCTTATATGCAATACCAAGACCTTTACGTTGACCAATGGTGTAGTTAAATAAGCCATTGTGCTTACCTAATACCTCACCATCTTCAGTAACAATATTACCAGTCTTTGGTTTTCCCTTCATTTCTTCTACTACCAGCTTTTGATAGTTACCATGAGGCAAGAAACAAATATCAACGCTATCTGGTTTCTTAGCTACTGGTAAATCATATTCAGCAGCTAGTTTACGTGTTTCAGTCTTACATTGACCACCTAGTGGAAACATGAGGTGACTTAATATGCGTTGGTTCATATTGTACATAACATAGCTTTGATCTTTTGTAGGATCAACACCTTTATGTAACTCATACAAACCTGTTTCTTCATTATAATTAACTTGTGCATAATGACCAGTAACCATATGGGTGGCACCGAGTTCAAGAGCACGGTTAAGCATCAAATCAAATTTGATGTTCTTGTTACAAAATACACAAGGATTTGGCGTACGACCATAGGCATATTCTTTTACGAAGTAATCTACTACGTTTTCGTAGAACACATCGCGAGCATCGATAACATGATGCTCTATACCAAGAAAATCACACATTTTCTTAGCATCTGTTACAGCGAGAGGAACCTCATCATAAGGCGTGCCACTCACCCACAACCATAGGGTAATACCAAATACTTTATAGCCTTGTTTTAGTAGCATTGCAGCAGTTAAAGAACTATCTACGCCGCCACTCATAGCTACAGCGATAACTTTTTCCATACTTTCTCCTTTTAATGATCTCTTGATCATAAAACTAATCAGGGTGAAAGCCTGACGTGTAAAAACACTAGTTCGGTGTAAAAGTCCGAGTAGTATTGCTATAAAATTATAGCAACTTATATTATAGCCTAGAATTAGGTACATTGAAAAGATTTGAAATAAAAAGAATCCCTTTATAATAACAAAAGGGATTCAAATCATTATCTATGTTTTAAAAGCTCTTCAGCAGCTCCTAGAATACCGAGCATAGAATGCTCAAATACTAGGCCACCTTGCATAAAAA
>URZS01000218.1 GCA_900552445.1 uncultured Veillonella sp.
CATTAGTGAGGAATGTCTTATATAGTGGGTTCTTTTGTTGATAACTACTATAAATTGTATATTTTAGCAAAATTTTGTGAATTTTAACCCCACAAAAAAGACAAAATCTGATATAATAATAGTATAGAAATCGATGTATAAAAGGACTAAAAATCGTGTGTGTGAATTGATGTTTTTAGACTCACTTTGGACCTAACAATATCTGTAGTTCTTATAGTTAAATCGATGCAATCGAATCATTGTATATATCTAACGACTACGCAAATGCGTAGTTTTTATTATTTTGTGTTTGGCGTAGGTAGTCCCATGAGTGTAGTGAAGCCCTTATTATGGCTATTAGAACCGTATATCGTATACAAAGCCTATTTGTGGGGCGCTCGTTTTGTGGCGCATCCTCTCACGTGGGAAGGCGAAGTTGACTGGTTTGCTTTGATGTTAACGGTCTTGCTCATCCTTGATGCGGTGGCTTTGCCGCTAGTGATTTTCTATTGCCCTGGCTTAAACCCTAGAGTGCGCGTACCAGATTGGATTCATCGTTTGGGCACGCCGATTTATATCGTCCATAACTGGCTCGACGGCAAGGTGGGGGGCGGCACATCTACACCAATTGTATGGCTCCGCAAAACCTTGCATTCTCTATTGTTATTCATCTATTATCTCGTGCCATTTTACGTAGGCGGACATCTTGTGATGGGCCTCGTGGTGGCGCTCATGTATGACGTCCTCGTATGGGCCCATGGAGGTGTATAATGAAAAAGATTACTTGTGAATGGCCGACGACACCTTTATATCAGGAGTACCACGATCATGAGTGGGGCCGACCAATTCATGATGATAGGCTTCAATTTGAACATCTTTGTCTTGAAAGCCTCCAATGTGGCCTTAGCTGGCTTACTATTTTAAATAAACGCGATATTATTCGAGGCTGCTTTGATAACTTTGATATTGAGGCAGTCTCTTCTTATGGTGAAAGCGACATCGACCGGATTATGCAGACCGAGGGTATGCTCAAGTCTCGTCCTAAAATCGAAGCAATTATAAACAATGCTTCCGCTTTTAAGCGTATTCAATCTGAATTTGGTTCGTTTTGTGCTTATATTTGGGCTTTCACAAATAACAAGACCATTATCTATGACAAGCATCCTGAAGGGCAGGTGCCCGCTAAGAACGGTCTATCTACGCGCATTAGCAAAGACCTTAAGAAACGAGGCTTCAAGTTTGTTGGCCCTGTTACCATTTATTCACACCTACAAGCGAGCGGCCTTATCAACGATCATGGTAAAGACTGTCCTTGCTTTGATGAAATAAATCAAAGTGCAGATACAATACGATTACCTGTAGATGATGAAGAGTGATTGGGAACTCTCATAATCTTCTCTCTCAAACGCTATAAATCTGCATAAAGCCTCTGTCCTTAAGTGGATAGAGGCTTTTTGTGTTTATTTAGTTGTATACTATATTGTTCATTTAGTTGTACACCATATCGTTCATTTAGTTGTATACCATATAAATTGATTTATTTCGATATAGTTGCTATACTAAACATGATTTAATACAGTTGCTATACTAAACATGATTTAATGCAGTTACTTTCACAATAAAAGAAGGGAAATATATGATTGGTTTGGGAACGGCCATTAACATTGGCCTCATTATAGCCGGCAGTCTTTGCGGCCTCGCATTCGGTCGGTTTATGAAAGAAAATTTAAAACAGACGCTCATGATGGTGAGCGGCATCATCGTGCTACTCCTCGGCATGAGTGGGGCCATGCAGTATATGCTCGTTATCGTGAACGGCACGCTGCAAACGACGGGCCCACTTTTGATGATTATTAGCATGGTGGCTGGTGCCATTATTGGTGAGGTCATCGACCTTAATCGTTGGATTACTGTGTTTGGTGATTGGGTGAAAGCTCGCACAGGTAACGCCGGTGATCCGAAGTTTACCCATGCTTTCATTACCGCATCTCTTACCTTTACCGTAGGCGCTATGGGTGTACTAGGTTCCATTCAAGACGGTCTTACTGGTAATTACCAGACGCTATTACTGAAAGGCATCCTCGACGGTATCATCGTTATGGTTATGGTATCCTCCATGGGCAAGGGGGCGCTATTTTCCTTTATTCCTGTCGGCATTACCCAATGGATTATTACTGCTATGGCACACATCGCAGCGCCGTTGATGACACCAAGTGCTATCGATAACCTGTCCTACGTGGGATCCATCCTAATTTTCTGCGTCGGTATCGACCTCATCTGGCCGGGTAAAGTGCGTATCGCTAACCTCTTGCCAGCTATCTTTGTGGCTATGGGCTTAACATTCTTGCTGTAATAGTAATATAAATAGCATTACAAGAAACCTATATTCTCTAAACCTTTGATGTGTACGTTGTACATGAGATGATGGAGGATATAGGTCTTTTTATTTGCTGAAATTATTTTGTAATAAGATAACTGATGATATTCCTCAACTCAATCAAGTTGATGATATTCCTCAATTCAATTAAGTTGATGGATGTAGATCCTTACGCTCCGAAATAGGTGACTAATAGAGTCACTGCTAAAGTAGGATTTGACTGGTATGACCTAGAAATCTTTTACCGAAATCGCAAGCAGA
>URZS01000219.1 GCA_900552445.1 uncultured Veillonella sp.
ATAAGATACACGGATGCGTGTGGAAATATATAGTGTATAAAAAATATTAGATACTAAAAGGGGCGAAGAACCCTTGTATAATCTGTTAATTATAAACTGACGATGAAAGGAATGTGAAAATTATATTGTGTTTTTGGCTATTTTACTTGCTTTAACTGTTAAAAATAGCGTAAACTATAAGAAGTATCTACTATTTATGATATTGAGGTAACCCTGTGAATTTACAAATACGGATTTGGATATCCAATGTTGTGCTCTTTGTTGTACCTATTTTAATAGCAATAATCTTATTTTTGCTATATTTTACAGGTTTGCGCATCTTGGCTAATGCCGGTTACTATTTGCGTATTGAACAGGAACAACAGTTTAAAAGTGTCAGTCGAATTACTGAAACAATTACCTTTTATGGGTTAGAAAACAATTTAATAGATAGCTTGGTTAAACCTAGCTATAGTCTACTCGATCCAAAGGAAGTATATGTAGAGGTACTAGATCAAGGGAACATGGTGTATAGCTATGGTAATCCACAAATTTACAGTGCATCTGCTATTGTTGGGCTTATCGATGTAAACCCTGAGTTACAGGGCATTGTATATCAGTCCAATAATACTTTCGTTTACGAAATGCGAAAATACGATGGACGTCATGCCTACGTATATCATATTGCTATTAAGCGGGCTACCCATGGTAGTGATAGCTTGATGGAATCTGTATCCTTCTATATTATTGTAGTGGCTATATTGCTCTTTATTGTTACATTCTTTGCAATCAACCGATTTGTTACACGGTTTATCATGATTCACGTTAAAAACATGACGAAATCATTAGAGATGGCAAATCGTCAGATTGAAATGGAACAAGAGCAGCAAAAAGAATTGCTCGCTGGTATATCCCATGATATACGAACGCCACTGACTGCAATTAAAGCGTATGCAGAAGGTGTTCGTGATGGTATTGCACCAACGGAAGAGCAACAAAAACGATACATGGGTATCATTTTGAAGCGTGCCAATGATTTAGACTCAATGTTAGAGGAGTTATTCCTCATTACTACATTGAACTACAAAAAAGAATCTCGTCCATCTGAGCGAATTGAATTAGGTCAGTATGTGCGTGACTTTGTAGAGGATCATATTGCTCCGTATCAATCGAGAGGTCTAGAAATTAAGGCTCGAATAGCTACGGAAACTGCTTTCATCAATGCAAACCCACAGTTATTACAACGTGTGTTACAAAATGTGTTGAACAATAGTGCTAAATACAAAATGGCTGATCTAGGGCATTGTATTATCGATGTAACTAGTGATGATGATTTTGTATACTGTGTCATCAGTGATGATGGTCCAGGGGTACCACCAGAATCTCTTGAGCGTCTGATGCGCCCGTTCTACCGTGTCGATTCGTCTCGTACGAACCCGCAAGAAGGTAGTGGTCTAGGATTATCGATTATTCGTCGAATTATGGAAATCTTTGAAGGCCGAGTTATGATTGAAAATGTAAGACCACATGGTCTACGTATTATATTAGAATTTCCTAAGCAAGGAGGAGAATCATGAGTGAACATATCTTAATTATTGAAGACGATTTGGATATTGCCAATATTGAACGTGACTATTTAATGGTGGCAGGCTATGATGTAACTATTATGACTAATGGTACCGATGGTATTGAAGCAGCTTTGAATACTCCTGTAGATCTTATCATTCTTGACGTTATGTTGCCGGAGATGGACGGCTTTGAAGTTTGCCGTCAAATTCGTGATAAAGTTCGGGTGCCAATCGTTATGGTAACGGCTCGTCTTGACGATATCGATAAAATCCGTGGTTTAGGCGTAGGTGCTGATGACTATATTGAAAAACCATTCTCTCCATCTGTATTGATTGCAAAGATCAAAGCTATGTTAGCGCAATATAAACGCTTAACAGAGCGCGATGCAATGGAAACCAATGCGATTCAATCTGGTGAAATTCGCCTTGATCCTAAGATGATGAAAGTGTGGGTGAACGATAAAGAAGTTCATCTTAAAAAGAAAGAATTCCAATTGTTAGAATTCTTGATGCGTAACCGCGATATTGTATTTAGCAAAGAGGAATTGTACTCTCGTGTATGGGGCCTTGACTCCTACGGTGATTATGCTACGGTAGCGGTACATATCAATCGTTTACGTGAAGAAATTGAGGATAATCCATCCGATAGTAAGCATATTATTACAGTTTGGGGTGTAGGTTATAAATTTGTTTAATAACCTTAATGAGCATTCACATTATACTCACGTTATTCGTGGCTGTTGATTAAATATGAGTTTGTAGAGAAATTATTATATAGATATAATCAAAGATTTAAAAATTGTTTATATACATCCTTTGATAGTTTAGATATTCCATGTATACTTATTTAGGTAAGGCTGAAATGATTCTAGGTAAGTATCACTAAACTTCTCTCTCTTAATAAGTTCTCTCTCAAACTTATCTAGATCACATATACTCTCTCTCAACAGTCCTTACACTCTCAAACTATATGCATAAAGGGCATTTGCTAGCGACGGCTAGTGAATGCCCTTTATGTTTTTTTGAGTATATTAAATTGTTAGCTTGCATTGTGAATG
>URZS01000220.1 GCA_900552445.1 uncultured Veillonella sp.
ATAGATATAGAAATATATCTTAAAATTTTATAATAATACCTTTAAAAACAGGATTTATATGACTAATCTATATAAACAAATTAATCAAACTTATGTATATCATCATCAAAACTTATGGATTTTATACTATAATACGAGTATATGCTTAGTACTGTAAAGTTCAGTGAAAGGTGGTAAGTACATGGGATTTTTGAAAAAGGATATATCCCGTCGCCAGTTTATTGGTGGTGCTTTAGCGTTAGCAGCCGCATCAGCGGTGCCGTCGTTTATACGAGGCGCTTATAAGCCAACACAGTCTGACTCATTACAAGTGTGGACTTGTGGCGGTTTGTCCGAAGCTTTTCTTGATTTAAACCAAGTTTATACGATGCACACGGGGCACAATATTCAGTATACTGGTGCCTTTGCAGGCGCTATTGGTAAATCCTTGTTGGCTGAGAAGAGTCGCACAGAAGTCTTTGGGGCTCGCGGTTTAGATCTGGCGAAGAACATGCGTAAAAAAGGCGTAAGTATTGCTTTTGAACCATTATGTTTTACGGATTACGTTATCGTTACACCTAAGGGGAATCCCGCAGGGATTCGGGATTTGAAGGATATGGCCGAGCCTGGTGTACGCGTTATGTTGCCGCTAGGCGCTTCGCCTCCAGGTAGTGCATCTGTAAAGGGAATCATGAAATTATCTGGTTTGACCGATGGTATCATGAAAAACTTAATGGCTGAAAGTGCTTGTGTAATTTCCATGATGTGTGATCTCGTAGAAGGTAAAGCTGATGTATCTATCATTGAAAAACGCCTTACCACACATGATCGGTTTAAGGATCGTATAGAGTACTTCTCCATACCTGCACAATTTGTGCCACCTGCACCGCTTACTTTCACTATTAATACGATGAAATATGTACAAGATCGTGCATTGGCTGCCGATTATATTGAATTTACACGGTCCCAAGAAGGACAACAAATCTTAGAAAATCACGGATTCACATCCGTTCATAGTGCGAGAGGTCTCGATTTGATAGAAAGGTTTGGTGTAAAAGATGTGTAATCAATGTCCGTCATCTACAACCTGTGGAACTCAAGTTAGTTCTGGTGTATCTGGGAAACAAGCCCCTAAGAATTTAACGCTTTGGCGTCGGATTGTACAGTTTATCTTCCTCTTTATTATGGGGAAATGGGTGTACTTTGGTGTATTCCGTTGTCCTTACATTGTTCCCTTTGTGAGTTGTGAAAGTTGCTCTATGATTTCTTGTTGGGGGCGCATCACGACGTACTTTTATGCGTGGTGGATTATCTTGCCGATTATGGTCGTATTCTTTGGCCGTGCTTTCTGTAGCTGGTTCTGTCCAAGTGGTTGGGTTAACCAAATGCTGGGAAAAATATCTATGGGGCCACTAAGAAATCGTAAGAACTATATGCGGTTCCTTCAACTCGGCATGGTAGCAACTATAATTTTAGGACTCGTAGTATATTTTAAATTTGGTAATCCCCGCGTTATGATTCCAATTCGGACGAGCGATGAATATTTTAATGCTGTCATTTTATCTATGCAGTTCTCCGAATGGTATTGGGCGGCTCGTACAATAACGGTCGTTTCTATTATTGCTGGTTCCCTTATTATCGCCAATGCTTGGTGCCGCTTTGTATGTCCTTTTGGGGGCGTTATGGAGTTGCTACGCAAAATTTCTATTTTTAGAATTTTTAAAACAAATGATTGCGATAACTGTGATGCGTGCTTGCGCGTATGTGAAATGGGAACACGACCAAATGAAATGAATTGTACCAATTGTGGTGATTGCTTACATGTTTGCCATAAAGATGCTATTAGATTTGGTCGGAAAGGTTAATTATGAAAGAAATTCAAGGACAAAGTTTCCTACAAAATCATCCTTGTTACAACAAGGCCGCTTCTGCTAATTGGGGGCGTTTACATTTACCAGTAGCACCGAATTGTAATATTCAATGTAATTATTGTAATCGCAAGTACGATTGTGCGAATGAAAATAGACCAGGCGTGACACAGCATGTCTACACGCCAAAAGAGGCGGCTGCCTTTGTGCACAAGGTGTTTGATGCTCGTCAGGATATCTCTGTAGTGGGTATTGCAGGCCCTGGGGACCCTATGTGTGATGCAGACAAGACACTTGAAACCTTCCGTCTCGTGAAAAATGATTTTCCTCATGTCATGCTTTGTTTATCTAGTAATGGTTTGGCAGTACCTGATTATATTGATGAAATCGCTGACTTAGGAATTACGCATGTAACGATTACGACTAATGCTATTGATCCAGAGATTGCAAAAAATGTATATTCCATGGTTCGCTATGAGGGTAATATCTACAAGGGAATCGATGGGGCCCGTATTTTATTAGAACGTCAGGCTGAAAGTATCCGAAAACTAAAGGAAAAGAACATCATTGTTAAGATTAATACCGTAGTAGTGCCTGATGTAAATATGGACCATGTGCCAGCCATTGCTAAACAAGCAGAAGCTTGGGGTGTTGATTTGATGAACTGTATTGCTATGATTCCAGTTCATGATACAGCCTTTGAAAACCATCGAGGACCGACTGCAGAAGAGATTGACAATATGCGTCAGTTTA
>URZS01000221.1 GCA_900552445.1 uncultured Veillonella sp.
TTGTGCTGTCAAAGTTAAACCCATGGCAAACATAACGAATTGTAACATATACGCAATGTAAGGCGTCATCCAAGAAAATACTGTAGGAAGCATATATGCTAATACAGCCATCAATAGTACGATCCAAGATAGATAACTATTGAATAAGTGGTTAATAGAACGAATAACACTCATAAAAATACTCACTTTCATAATATATAAAATAAAATACGCCGATTATTATAACATTTCTATCGAATAATCTCAATATACATAAAAAGCTCTCATAACTACAGTTATGAGAGCTCTCTGCGATTCTCTATAAAGATTATTTTGCTAAAGCACCTATAATCTCAATAAAGATTATTTAGTTAGTGCACCTACATTGTCTAAATTATGTAAGCATTTTTCTTTACCAAGCAAGGTAACGATGTTGTTCAAATCAGGACCATGCATTTGACCTGTTAAAGCAACGCGAATTGGCATAAATACAAACTTACCTTTCAAAGCAGTTTCTTTCATTACTGCCTTTATGGTTGCTTTCACAACTTCAGGTGTAATTTCATCAAGTTCAGCTAATGCATTGCGGAAAGCGCTGAGAACTGTAGGAGCTGTCTCTTCATTCAATACAGCACGCAATTCCTCTTCATGACCTTCTTCAAGGAATACAGTTTCACCCATGAACATGCCTACGTAATCTTTAATTTGAGCACCATAGCTAATATGGTCGCGGAATGTAGCGCATAACAATGTCAACCAATCGATATCAGCTTGATTTAAGCTATCTGGAGCCAAACCAACCTCTTTCAAATGTGGCAAGCAAAGATGGAATAACTCTTCGTCGCTCAAATTTTTCATATAGTGGAAATTGATATGGTTTAATTTATCAATATCAAATACTGCTGGGTTCTTAGCTACGCGATCCATAGAGAAGGCTTGAATCAATTCATCTGGTGTGAAGAACTCTTCTTCACCTTCTGGCGCCCAGCCAAGAAGTGCTAAGAAGTTTACGAGTGCTTCAGGCAAGTACCCCAATTGCTTATATTGTTCAACAGATGTAGCACCGTGACGTTTAGACATTTTCTTGTAATCTTTACCGAGAATCAAAGAAATATGACCAAATGTAGGAATATCCCAACCAAGAGCTTCGTAAATAGCCATTTGGCGTGGTGTATTAGATAAATGTTCCTCAGCGCGAATAACATGAGTAATGCCCATCATGTGATCGTCCATTACTACCGCAAAGTTATATACAGGAATACCATCGGATTTAACGATAACGAAGTCACCTACACCGTTGGATTCAAAGGATACGCGACCACGCACCATATCGTCGAAAGTATATGTTTTATTCAAAGGCACGCGTAAACGAATTGTCGGTTTACGACCTTCTGCAATATATTTAGCCTTTGTCTCTTCATCCAAGTGATCACAATGACCATTATATTTAGGTGTTTCACCGCGATCCATTTGATCTTGGCGCACAGCGTCTAACTCTTCAGCAGAGCAGTAACATTCGTAAGCATGACCTTCATCTAATAGACGTTGTGTTACCTCTTTATATAGTTCAAGACGTTCTGTTTGACGGTAAGGGCCATTTTCACCACCTACGTCTACGCCTTCATCCCAGTTCATACCAAGCCATTGTAAAGAAGCCTTGATATTTTCTTCACTTTCACGAGTAGAACGAGATAAATCTGTATCTTCAATGCGCAATACAAATGTGCCTTTTTCTTTACGTGCTAATAGCCAGTTAAATAAAGCAGAACGAGCGCCACCAATATGGAATGGACCCGTAGGGCTTGGAGCAAAACGAACTTTCATGGAACTCATGATTATACCTCTCCTTCATATACAGAAACGACAGCTTGTGCAGCAATGCCTTCACGGCGCCCAATAGCACCAAGCATTTCATTCGTTGTCGCTTTAATACTAATGCGATCTAATGGTATTTCCAATACGGACTGTAAATTAGCCTTCATCGTATCAATGTGAGGTTTTAATTTAGGAGTCTCAGAAATAACCATAATATCAATATTATAGGCTTGTAACCCACGTTCTTTCAATAAGGAATTTACCTTTTCTAGTAAAAGCATACTAGAAATCCCTTTATATTGGTCATCTTCAGGGGGGAAGTAATAACCAATATCTCTTAAACCGGCAGCACCTAACATGGCATCCATTGAGGCGTGAATGAGAACGTCCGCATCGGAATGACCATCTGGGCCAAGCTCAGATTCAATTTGAACGCCTCCTAAGATGCATGGACGGCCTGCTTTTAATTGATGAATATCATAACCAAATCCAACGCGCATACGCTTATCCTCAATTCCTAAATATCGTTTTGCTACGGCAATATCATTTGGCGTTGTCACCTTAATATTACAGTAATCACCTTCTACTATATGTACGGACTTTCCTAAAAATTCCACAAGAGATACATCATCAGTCCCTAAATGGTTTAAATCATGAGCCTTTTGATGGGCCTCTTTAAATAAATCTTTTTGAAAGCCTTGTGGTGTTTGAATTTGGTATAGCTCACTGCGTTTCAATGTTTCAATAACAGTATGTTCTGTATCAACACGTTTAATCGTATCTG
>URZS01000222.1 GCA_900552445.1 uncultured Veillonella sp.
TGGTGAGGTTCTTTTTTGTGTTTGACAGTTATTATAAATTGTAGTAATCTAAGTATATAATTAAAACATACCTTAAAGATATGTTTTAGAAAAATATTAATTCCTACTAACATGTAGGGAAAGAGGTGGTACAGTGATTGCTATACGAAATGTAACGAAAGAGTTTGACGTTAATAAGCAAAAGGTTACTGCATTATCTGATGTAAACTTCACCATAGAAAAAGGCGATATATTTGGCATTATTGGTTTCAGTGGAGCTGGTAAATCTACACTGTTGCGGATGATTAATGCTTTAGAGGTACCTACCTCTGGTCATGTTGAAATAGATGGTGTGAATATCAATGGCTTGCGTTTTAATGAGCTCAGAAAGGTGCGTAAGCGCATAGGTATGGTGTTTCAACAGTTCAATTTGTTGAATGCTAAATCTGTGTATGATAATGTGGCGATTCCATTGATTCTAAATAAGGTTCCTAAATCAGAGATTGATAAAAAGGTTAAAACCTTGTTAGATTTTGTTGATTTAGGGGATAAAGCAAATGCATATCCTGGAGAATTATCTGGTGGTCAAAAGCAACGCGTAGGTATTGCTCGTGCGCTGTCTACAGATCCATCAATTCTGCTTTGCGATGAAGCAACAAGTGCTCTTGATCCAGATACGACAGAGTCTATTCTTCAATTATTAGAGCGCGTTAATCGTGAACTAGGGGTAACAGTTGTTATCGTAACTCATGAGATTGATGTAATTCAAAAAATTTGCAATCGCGTTGTGGTTATGGAACATGGAAAACTCATAGAGAGTGGTTCTGTACTTGAGGTGTTTAGTAAACCAAAGCATGAAACAACGAAACGATTTGTTAGAACTGTCATTCCTGATGAAATTCCAGCAACAGTGAAACATACCTTGGCCTGTGATAAGCGACCATATACTATTCTTAAGATGCATTTCTTAGGAAATAATACGACCGATAATGTTTTATATCATATTAATAAAACTTTTGATTTAGAAACGAGTGTGTTATTTGCTACAGTAACAGAGTTAGAACATACAGTACTTGGTATTTTTATTGTTCAGTTTATTGGTGATGATCTTGAAGTGGGCAAGGTAAAAGAGTACCTTGTGACACAAGGTATTGAATGGCAGGAGGTGACACTATAATGGACTTCTTTATGCAAGAACTTGGTGTTCCCGGTTCGCAGTTATTGCTAGCCGCAGAACAAACATTATATATGGTGTTCCTATCTCTATTTATTGGTACGGTGTTAGGTTTAATTATTGCAGTTACACTGGTAGTAACAAATCCTAATGGTATCGTTAAAAATAGTATTGTCTATACTATTACAAATACAATTGTTAATATTGTGCGTTCCGTACCATTTATCATTTTGATGGTGTTTATCTTACCATTAACAAAGATGATTGTAGGGACTCGTGTTGGTACAACGGCAGCTATCGTACCACTTGTTATATTTATTGCCCCTTATTTAGCTAGACTCTTTGAAAACTCTATTTTAGAGGTTAATAAAGGAATTATCGAGGCTGCACAATCAATGGGGGCCTCTCATTTTGAGGTGATTTGGCATTTCCTTTTACCGGAGGCAAAGGGTTCGCTTATTCTATCTATTACAACAGGTACCATAGGTCTTATCGGTGCTACTGCTATGGCTGGTGCTATTGGTGCAGGTGGTGTAGGTGATTTGGCTCTTACTTATGGTTATGAACGGTTGAACTTCCCGTTGATGCTATTTACCGTTGTTATTTTAATTATTTTTGTCCAAATTATTCAAACAATAGGCAACTACTTTGCACGTCGTGCGCGTCGTTCCTGATTTGATGAAATATATTTTAGTTATCTTAATGGTGAAAGTGTAGGAGAATATACCATGAAATTTAAAAAACTTCTTGCCCTTGGTGCGGCATTAGTATTTAGCGTAGCTTTTATCGCAGGCTGCGGTTCAAACAATAGTGATAATGGTGCTAAAAAAGAATTAAGCTATAGTAAATCTCAAGGCCCTTACTCTGAATTGTTTGAAAAAGGTGTAAAACCAATTTTGGAAAAACAAGGCTATACCTTTAAAGGTGTAGATATGTCTGACTTGGTACAAGCAGACCAAGTGTTGAGCGATGGTGAAGTAGATTTCAACGTTGAACAACATACAGCATACATGAAAAACTTCAACGAAAAACAAAAAGGTCATCTTGTAGCCTTAACTCCAATTCCAACAGTACCAGCAGGTATCTTTAGTGGTTCTAAAACATCTCTAGATCAAGTGGCAGATGGCGACACAATTGCAGTACCTAATGATGCATCCAACATGGCTCGTGCTTATGCGTTATTGCAAAAAATCGGTTGGATTAAACTTGATCCAAATAAAGATTTAGCGACAGTAACACAAGCAGATATTATTGAAAATCCTAAACATCTTAAATTTACAGAAATGAAATCCCTTACAATTCCTTCTGTACGTACTGATTTCGATTACATTGTCATTACTGGTGCGATTATCTATAATGCAAAAATCGATCCTAAATCTGCATTGGCAAATGAAGACGTATTGCCACAATGGTTATT
>URZS01000223.1 GCA_900552445.1 uncultured Veillonella sp.
ACTCTTTCCCTACACGACGCTCTTCCGATCTCAATATTACAGAATTTGTGGTTCAACTTAAATGTGAGTTAGAGAAAATTAGAGAACAAGTACAGAATGTAGAGTAATAGGAGGTCCATGAATGAGTATTCAATTGCTGAATATAGGCTTTGGTAATATGGTATCTGCTAACCGTGTTATGGCAATCATTAGTCCTGAATCTGCACCGATTAAGCGAATGGTTCAAGATGCTAGAGATAAGGGCCTGCTCATTGATGCTACATATGGTCGTAAGACTCGTGCTGTATTAGTTATGGATAGTGGTCAAATTGTATTATCTGCAATTCAACCGGAAACCGTAGCACATCGACTTGTGCAACATGATGTAGATGTAGATACAGTGGAATCATAGGAGTACATATGTCAGACAGAGGATTATTAATCGTTATATCCGGGCCATCTGGCGCAGGTAAAGGTACGATTTGTGCGAATATTCGTAAAGAAATGCCTAATTTAGTTTATTCCGTTTCTATGACCACACGTGCACCGCGTGTTGGTGAAGAGGAAGGGGTTAACTATTTTTTCCGCTCCAAGGAGGAATTTGAGACTTTACTCAGTGAAGATGCATTCTTGGAGTATGCAAAGGTATATGACAATTACTATGGTACACCTAAACAACATGTAATGGATTTATTAGATGATGGTAAAAGTGTACTATTAGAAATTGATATTCAAGGTGCAATGCAGGTTAAGGAACGTTTTAGTGATGCCGTATTTATTTATATTGTACCGCCATCCTTAACGGAATTATCTGAACGATTACATAATCGTGGTACGGATGCAAAAGAGGTTATTGATAAACGATTGTCATTAGCTTGTTCTGAATTGGCATTAGCCCATCGTTATGACTATATCGTTGTAAATGACGATTTAGCAGACGCATCTGAAAAAGTAGCATCAATTTTGCGTGCCGAAGCTTGCAAGATTACACGTAACAAAGAACAAATCCAATATATTTATAAACAGTATAAAGAGTCTAAGGAGAAGTGATAGTATGATGGTAAAACCTCCATTGAAAAAATTAGAAAGTCAAGTAGATAGCAAATATACATTAGTAACATTAGCAGCTAAACGGGCTCGTGAATTAACAGATGGCGAAGCATGCCTAGCTAAATCTACACATGCAACTGACAAGCCTGTATCCTTAGCATTCTACGAAATCGCTGAAGGTGAAGTGACGTATAAACGCACTAAAGAAGGCATTAAATAAGATAAATCAATTCCTTGTATCCTTGATACAAGGAATTTTTAAAAGGAGAAGAACATGCGCGGAAAACATATCATTGTCGCAGTCTCTGCTGGTATTGCAGCGTATAAGGCAATTGAAGTGGTTAGTCGTCTTCGTAAAAAAGGGGCAGAGGTCAAGGTTGTGATGACTCGTAATGCTACGAATATTGCATCACCATTGACCTTTGGTGAGATTAGTGGTCACCCTGTAGCATTAGACATGTTTGAACAAGTGCATCAATGGGATGTGGAACATATTGCTTTGGCGACATGGGCTGATGCTTATGTAGTAGTACCAGCTACGGCTAATGTAATCGGTAAAATTTATGCTGGTATTGCAGATGACATGTTGACTACTACTATTATGGCAACTACAGCACCTAAATATCTTTGCCCTGCTATGAATACAGAAATGTATAATAATCCAATTACGCAACGTAACTTAGAAGGTCTACGTTCTTTGGGCTATCATATTATGGAACCTGCTGAAGGTTGGCTGGCTTGTGGCATTACCGGTGTTGGTCGTTTGCCAGAACCTGCAGCTATTGTAGAATGGCTTGAAGCACAACTGTGTCAAACTTCTGAACTTGAAGGTACTACAGTGCTTGTCACAGCTGGTGGTACTCAGGAGAACATAGATCCAGTTCGTTATATTGGAAATCGTTCTAGCGGTAAAATGGGATATGCTATTGCTGAACAAGCTGCACGAATGGGTGCTAATGTCATTTTAGTGAGTGCCCCTACATCTTTATCAGTACCAAGAGGTGTAGAATTTGTTCCAGTAGATTCAGCTCTTTCCATGCAAGAAGCTGTTGAATCTAGATATAAAAATGTAGATGTTGTAGTTATGGCGGCTGCAGTTTCTGATTTTAGAGTGCTTCATAAAGCAGAACAAAAAATTAAAAAAATGGAATCTATGACGCTAGAACTTGTAAAGAACCCAGATATTTTACAAGGTTTAGGTTCTCACAAAGAACATCAAATCCTTGTTGGCTTTGCGGCAGAAACAGAGCATGTAATCAAGTATGGGCAAGATAAAGTAGCTAGAAAAAATCTTGATATGCTCGTAGCAAACGATGTAAGTAAATCTAACGCTGGATTTAATGTAGATACAAACGAAGGTTATTTCTTATATCCTGATAAAGAGCCTAAAGAAATGGCTAATATGAAGAAATCTGAATTAGCTCAATATATTATGAGGGAAGTAGTTGAGTTAGTAGCAAATAAACACCTTTAATATCAAATTTTTTGTGTGTAGTTTGAGAAAGGTGTGTTGTTTATATGTTTGCTATTCAAAAAGC
>URZS01000224.1 GCA_900552445.1 uncultured Veillonella sp.
CCATTATTGTACACTTTGATTCTAGGTTTATTAATTTCTATTCCTAAGTTCAAGATTCTTACGATTGAACAAATGGAAAAATCCGCTGATTATATCGGTATTGCCGTTATGATCTTGATGGTAAAAGTAGGTCTTGGTATCGGTCCAAATCTTGGTGTTCTAACAAGTGCTGGTTGGGCATTATTGCTACAAGAATTAGGTCACTTCTTTGGTACTATCATCTTCGGTTTACCGGTAGCATTATTAGTTGGCATGCGCCGTGAAGCAGTAGGTGCTTGTTACTCTGTAGACCGCGAGCCTAACGTAGCGATCATCATCGATAAATTCGGCTTTAGCTCTCCAGAGGGTCGTGGCGTTATGGGTATGTACATCTGTGGCGTTCTTATCGGTGCTATGTGGTCCTCCGTATTAGCAGGTATGTTGGCACAATCTGGTTGGTTCCATCCGTTAGCACTTGCTATGGGCGCTGGCGTAGGTAGTGCTAGTATGATGGCAGCTGCTACAGCGCCTATCGTTGCGGTATACCCTGAGTTTGAACAACAAATTATGGCTCTTGCAGGGGCAGCAAACTTGTTGACTACAGTATTAGGCGTATACTTCGGCTTATTTATTTCCTTACCAGTTATGGAAAAATCTTACAACTTCTTCACTGGTCGTACACGTGAACAAGATTTAGCAGAGGAGGCAGCAAATCATGAGTAAAAGCGAAAAAATTACACAATTTGTCATCGTTATTTGTATTGCTGCTATCATCACTGCAGTAGGTAACGTAATGGACGGTAAACACCTATTTGGGGACAGTTTAATCGGCGTTGCCGTATTAGCATGTCTTGCTACGATTGGGGCTTTGATTTCTTTCTTGCCATATGCGAATAAGTTCCCAATGGTATTCTGGGTATCTTTAGTTGGTGTTATTGCATCCTTACCTGGTATGCCGGGTCAAGAATGGATTGTCGCTAAAACTAGCCAAGTAACATTCCTTGCTACTACAACACCTGTACTTGCTTATGCAGGTCTATCCTTAGGTAAAGACCTTGGCGCGTTCCGCCGCTTATCTTGGCGTATTATTCCCGTTGCATTAGCTGTAACTGCAGGTACTTTCATCTGTGCCACAGCATTAGCACAATTAGTACTTCACTTAGAAGGTTTAATTTAGGAGCTGATGAGCCGTATGACAAAGGAAGAAGTAAAACAAAGGGTTTGTGAGGCTATCGTTGCGGCACAACCACGTTTACGTGAAATAGCTGAGTCCATTATGGCTGAACCTGAACTCGGTTATAAAGAGGTAAAAACATCTAAGAAAGTACGGGATATGTTTGATGAGCTCGGCATTCCTTATACTACTGAACACGCTCTTACTGGCGTAAAAGGTCGCATGAAAGGCAAAGATAGCAAATATACAGTTGCTATGATTGGTGAATTAGATGCCATTCTTTGTCCGCGCCATCCTCGTGCTGATGATTTAACGGGGGCAGCACATTGCTGTGGTCATAATATTCAAATTACGAATATGTTTGCCGTAGCTATGGGCTTGCAATCTGTTATGGATGAACTGGCTGGCGATGTAGTTCTATTTGCGGTACCAGCTGAGGAAATGATCGAAGTTGATTATCGCAATAAATTGCGTGAACAAGGCAAGATTAAATACATGGGCGGTAAACAACAACTCATTTATGAAGGTGCCTTTGATGATATCGACATGGCTATGCAAATGCATGTAGAAACGGCTAAGACACCTGCTGGTGAAATGGGCCTAGGTAGTACATCAAATGGTTTTGTTGCTAAATTGATAGAATACCATGGTAAAGTAGCTCATGCAGCGGCGGCGCCTCATGAAGGTATCAATGCTCTTAATGCTGCCTTGATGGGCGTAATGGGGGTTAACTCCATTCGTGAAACTTTCAAAGAAAGCGATTATTTTAGATTCCATCCGATTATCAACCAAGGTGGTACATTGGTTAACTGTGTGCCTGATTATGTTCAAGTTGAAAGTTACGTTCGCGCCTCTAATATCGATGCTATCGTGAATGGCAACCATCGTGTTAACCGTGCATTAAAAGCTGGTGGCGACGCAGTAGGGGCCACTTGTGTAATTAAGGATTTGCCAGGTTATTTACCGATGAGAAACGATGTTCGTATGAACGAAATGTTACGCCAAAACTCTAATCCACTATTTGGTGAAGAAAATGTATTCCAAGGGGATCATATGACAGCAAGTACAGATATGGGCGACGTATCTCACTTGATGCCTGTTATCCATCCTTGGGTTGGCTGTATTAATGGTGTACTACACAGCGCAGAATATGAAATCTCTGTACCTGATGTAGCGTACATCAAAACAGCACAAGCCTTGGCTATGACAATCGTAGACTTACTATACGATGACGCCGCAGGTGCTAAAGATGTATTAGACAACTTTACACCAGCATTAAACAAACAAAGCTATATTGAACTCTTAGACCGTATTGCTAAGGGTGAATAAAATAAACCACCTATCGAAGATACATTGATTATGATCTGCACCCATTTTCTTGGACAGATATAATTAA
>URZS01000225.1 GCA_900552445.1 uncultured Veillonella sp.
AGTATGTTTGAAAAACAGTGGTATTGGTGTAGGTTTACCCGATACTGGCCGCATTATCTTAGAAGTGCGTGACGGTAAAGTTCGCATCCGTACTGGCGCAGCTTGTATCGGTCAAGGTATGGCTACTATGGCTACTCAAGTTCTTTGTGAAACAACTGGTTTAACAGCTGACAAAGTATTTGTAGAACGCCCCGATACAGTACGTACACCAGACTCTGGTACAACTACTGCATCTCGTCAAACAGTATTCACTGGTGAAGCAACTCGCAAAGCAAGTCTTCGCTTGAAAGAAATGTTAGAAACTAAGACATTAGAAGAACTGAATGGCGTAGAAATTTATGAAGAGTTCCTTGGTGAAACAGATCCATTCAACTCTGATAAACCACATCCAAAAAATCACGTTGCCTATGGTTACGGTGCTTGTGTAGCAACAATTGGTGAAGATAATAAAATTGCTAATTTACATGTAGCATACGACGTAGGTCGCGTAGTTAACCCACAATCTTGTACGGGTCAGGCTGAAGGTGGAGCAATCATGGGTATGGGTTATGCTGTAACAGAAGACTTCCCTTATAAAGATGGCTATGTAACAGCTAAATATGGTACTCTAGGTCTTCTTAGAGCGACACAATGTCCACCAATTCATGTAAGTTTGATTGAAAAAGGGACACCAGAACAATATGCATACGGCGCTAAAGGTATTGGTGAAATTTCCAGTATTCCAATTGCACCAGCTATTGCAAATGCGTATCGTCGTATCGACGGAGAACCACGTAGATCCTTGCCGATTCAACATACCGGTTATAAAAAATAGAATATTTGCTTAATGGGTGGGGGCCCTTGGCCCCTAGCCATCAAGGTTCCCACGTGAAGTCGATGAGATTTCTCTAAACTCTATCATGTACGATAGTATGACTATATTATTCAACTAGTAACTAAAACGTAAGATATGAGGTGATTCTTATGAGTAAAGCTATATCTGGTGTCGACCATGTAGATGGTATGCTGCCAATTCCGCAATTATTTGCTTATGGCTTACAGCACGTACTAGCTATGTACGCTGGTGCAGTAGCGGTACCAATCATCATCGCACAAGCGATGAACTTACCTATTGAAGACTTAATTCGTTTGATTACGGCCGACTTGTTTACATGTGGTGTTGCTACATTAATTCAAACATTAGGCTTTGGTCCTATCGGTGGTCGTATTCCTCTTATTCAAGGTGTAACATTTGCTTCTGTAGGTCCAATGATTATGATTGGTCAGCAGCATGATATTACAACTATCTACGGTGCGATTATCGTAGCCGGTCTCTTTACATTCCTTGTAGCTCCATTCTTTAGCCGTTTAATTCGTCTATTCCCGCCTGTAGTAACAGGTACTATCATTACTATTATTGGTATCAACTTGATGCCAGTAGCAGTTAAATGGATGGGCGGCGGTGCAGGCAGTCCAAACTTTGGTGATCCGCTAAATATTGCTCTTGGTGTAGCTACATTTGCTATTGTTATTGTAACCTATCGATTTGGTAAAGGATTTATTGGTAATCTAGCAATCTTAGTAGGTCTTATCCTTGGTACAGCCCTTGCTATGATTTGTGGTATTACTGACTTCTCCGAGGTAGGTCGTTCTCAATGGGTATCCATTGTAACACCGTTCTACTTTGGTCTTCCAACCTTTGATTTTGCTTCTATCATTTCTATGATCATTGTAATGCTCGTAGTTATGGTTGAAACAACTGGTGACAGTATCGCAGTAGGCGAAATCGTTGATAAACCTATCGGTCAAAAAGAGTTGGCTGCAGTACTTCGTGCTGATGGCTTATCTACTCTTATTGGTGGTATTCTTAACAGCTTCCCTTACACAGCGTTCGCTCAAAACGTTGGTCTTATCGCTGTAACACGCGTTAAGAGCCGCTTTGTTGTAGCAGCATCTGGTGTTATTCTTATTTTATTAGGTCTTTTCCCTAAACTAGCAGCTATCGTTGCTTGTATTCCAAATGCCGTTTTAGGTGGTGCAGGTATTGCAATGTTCGGTATGATTATTGCCAGCGGTATCCGTTCCCTTGGTAAAGTTAGCTTTGATGGTAACTACAACTTGATGTTAGTAGCGATCAGTATTGGTGTATCCATGATTCCTCTAACTGCGCCTAACTTCTACGCACATTTCCCAGATTGGGCTCAAATTCTTTTGAAATCTGGTATCACAGCTGGTAGTATCATTGCCGTTCTTCTAAATGTTGTATTCAACGGCTTTGGTTACAAAACTGTTAACGAACCTAATCGTGCAACACGTAAATACCGTCACTTCACACGATTCAAAGGCTATCCTAAACATTTCTATCAATAATATATAGTTAGACGAGTTTATTCTCATACGATTACATGTATTGTATATCACAATAGAAACCTTGTTTGTATAGGTAAAACATCTATATACATGTTTTCGATTTTAAAAGAGCTCACTCTAGTTTTAGAGTGAGCCCAGATCGGAAGAGCGTCGTGTAGGGAAAGAGTGT
>URZS01000226.1 GCA_900552445.1 uncultured Veillonella sp.
GGCGACCACCGAGATCTACACTCTTTCCCTACACGACGCTCTTCCGATCTCTACTGAATTGCAATAATCGTATATTGCAAATCGTTAAAAGGGCTCTCGCCGGTGGTGAGGGTCCTTTTATTATGGTAAAATATAGGGTATACCAATTAGGTATGGTAAAATGATTGTGATATACCCAAAATTTGGTACATCATGTAACCCGAATGGGAATTATTTAAGGGGTAAAACAGTGGAATATATCATTTCGTTTATGGAAACTTATGGCTATGCAGCCATGTTTATTGCAATGGTTCTAGAAAATGCTAATATACCTATTCCTAGTGAAATTGTACTTGGTTTTGCAGGGTATTTGATTGCTCAAGGTGTATTTGATATGCATACGACGATGGTCGTAGGTACTTTGGCGGGCATTGTTGGCTCCATATTATCCTACTGGATGGGTGAATATGGTGGCCGTCCTCTATTATTGAAATACGGTAAATATGTATTCTTCAATGAACATAAATTTGAATTGGCAGAAAAAATGTTCAATAAATACGGCGGTGCTGCCGTATTCTTTGGTCGCCTTTTACCAGGTGTTCGTACTTTTATTTCCTTCCCAGCCGGTATGGCGCGCTATCCAATGTGGCACTTCATCATTTGGACGGTTCTTGGTACGATTCCTTGGACGATTTTGCTCGTTTACCTAGGCAAGGTGCTTGGTGAAAATTGGAAAGATTTGATCGAATACAATCATGAGTTCTTGATTGTTATGGTTGTTGTATTTGTTATTATAGCTGCAGTACTGGGCTTTAAATACTATCGCAATCGTCGATAAGGAGGGGTCTTATGAAACTCTCTCGCTTAACACCGGTCATGTTTATTGTATGGCTTGTGTTCTACATGTTTGGCAATAATATGTTGCCTGTTACCGATCCTGTTGAATCTAATTACGCGTTAACCGCAAAGGAAATGGTTTTTTCCGGTGATTGGTTATCGCCTCAAATTTACGGTACTTATTGGTACGATAAACCGATTATGATTTATTGGCTCATCGCCCTTTGTTTTAAACTCTTTGGTGTTGCCGATTGGGTGGTGCGTTTGCCGAGCGCTATCTTTGGTGCTTTGTCTGTGGCAACTATGTATCAATCGATGCGTACCATTAGTGGCAAATGGGCGTTAGGCCTTATTGGGGCATCCGTTCTAGGTACATCTCTCATGTTCTGGACCGTAGCTCATGGCATTATTACGGATATGGTGTTACTATATACGACATTGATGGTCATGATTTACTCCTATAAGGGGATGGTGGAACAGAAACCATATGCTATGATTGTAGCCTATGTATTTGCTGCCCTAGGTGTACTCACTAAAGGTCCTGTAGCACTTGTCTTACCGGGGATGATTTTACTTGTCTTTGCAGGTATTAACCGTTCTTGGTCCATGGTGAAAGCCATCTTCGATTGGCGTGGTATTTTAGCATTTTGCGCAGTTTGCTTCCCGTGGTATGCGTACATGTACAGCGTTCACGGTCAAGAGTTCATCGATGGTTTCTTAGGGCTTCACAATGTAACACGTGCCACACAATCCGAGCATCCAGAAGATAATGTTTGGTGGTATTATTTAGCCATTTTCCTCGGCGCTTCTATGCCGTGGACAGGGGCTGTTATTTACGGTATCATCGATGGCTTTAAACAGCGCCATACAGGTTTTATCTATAATATGACTTGGGGTGTAGGTATTGTTTTATTCTATACCTTGATGGCTACCAAATATCCTTTGTATACCTTTGTTAGCCTCGTTCCGTTTAGTGCTATTGGCGCCATGGGCGTTATGAAGCTTATTCGTAAAGGCAAGTCTAGAGCTTTAAAATGGATTATTATGGGGCCCACCTTGCTGTTGTGGATTGCCTATGTGGCTGGAACCTTCTTCGCTCCGTGGGGCTTCTATTTCTTGCTCTACGTAGTAGTGGCTATAGCCGTTCTACTTATGCTTCATGCATGGTTTACAAGAAAAGGTTATCGTTTAGTCACTATTATCGTCCTTGGTACGATGGTGATATCCTCAATCGTTGTTGTAGAAGGCTTAGAGCCGTTTATTAAACAACGTAGCAATATTGATGTAGTACCAGTAGTAGATTCTTATGATGGCGATGTATATTACTACAACGGCTATAGTACAGCGACTGTATACTATACAGGTCATAAGATTATCAAAATCAACGGTGATGAAAGTCGCTGGGATGATCGAGATAAATTGAAAAAACGCAGTGCTGAATGGTCAAAGAAATATCTTATGGAACAAGTCGATGAAGAGGAATTTAACAAGATTATCGCATCTGGTAAACCGGTCATGTTAATCGTTCCAAAAGGCGAAATTAAGCATTTCCGTCAATCCTCTATTTACCCGAATGTATCAGAATTTAGCGAAGCTGGTACATCAGAGGTATATGTATTGAATAAAAAGACTATATTCAAGTAAGTTTAACAAGTAAGTTCAACTAGTAAGTCT
>URZS01000227.1 GCA_900552445.1 uncultured Veillonella sp.
TACCTTTGAGACCATTATAAGAAAAGGCATAGCCATTCATACTTTCACCACGGATAGAGACAACAGACATGGGCTCAACTACCGCATCAATGGGTACTGCATGACGGCCTAGTTGATCGATTACAAACTTAGCTTGTTCTCTGTCACAGGCCAAAATTTGCCCCAAATCATATATGGCTTGATTTTCCTTTTCCTTCCATTCATCATACTTCTTGCGTTGTCTACTATTATAGAGTATACCAATAAACATAATAAGGGTTAGGATTTTAAGTATTATCTCCATACGTTCTGTTCCTCTAAAATGCCTAATCAGCTAATACATTAAAAATTCATAAAAATAATTACAGTTACACAGACTAGCATATACGGAATGAAATAAAGATAAAGCATGTTAGCAGAACGGCATAAACGTTCTTTTTCAGAAGCCGATAAATCTGTAACCGCTTTAGCAACTTTATTTCTAGAATAAATATCACCTAATACTGCCAATAAAAAGATTACTGCTAATACTCTTGTTCCCCACAAGGTATGTCCCCAAGGAATTACAGTATATGCTACCACCGCGAGACCTTTTATTAACTGAAAAATTTTAATTGCTACACTCTTCTTTAAATCAATATTATTTAATCGAAAAGACTGCACTTTAAAAACATCGAATAAGTATATGAAAAATACGCAAATTATTATATATGTTCCAGCACTATAATTCATATTATCTCCTATCATACTTAACGATTCTGTGCATCTAAATCACGGTAATATATAAAAAAGGCCCATACTTTCACCCACATGTTACAAAGAACGGAGCGAAGTATAGACCTTCTGTTATTATCCCCAAACGCGTTCTATATCTGCTATGCTATGTGCATCAGAGCCAAGTACGAATGGCACACCAATAACGGCTGCCATACCTTGAATAAAGCGGCTTGGATACATTTCACGGCAGTCTGGTTTAAAGAAGCCGCTCATATTGTAGTCTAGTTCGCGCCCTTGTACGCGCATAATATGCAAGATATCACTTACGACCTGCGCATTGCGGCGATCTAAATGACGCTCAAAGCCAAAGTGGTGTTGGTATTTCTTAATCAAATCAAAGTGACCAATTCGTTTTGGCGTATATTCACCGAGGTCAGCACGTACAGCTTGACGCACAGTAGAGTAATATTTGTAATATAACTCATATTGCTTTTGAATCCACGGACCAAAGCCCTTTTCAAATTCCTTAGGGCTGTAGTCTAAGCAGTAATAGGCATTATTAACGCCTTCCATAAAGTGAACTGACAAGATATTATCCTCCGTCAGCGGACCGTAGCGATCAAGGAACTCTTGAATATCTGCCTCAAAGCCTGGAATGTAATCTACTTCAAAGCCGAGGGAGATATCGATATGCGTGCCATAAGCACGTTGTAATTGACGGCCTAGTTCTAAATAGGAATCTACTTGATTCAATTTCAAAGCCGCCGTGTTATAAGCCTTTTTATCGCCACCGTATTCAGCAGCAAAGCCCGCAGGCAATGGAGCATGCTCAGTGAGGCACACCTTTTCAATGCGCAACTCGATGGCTTTTTCAATCATCAACGCAGTGCGGTCGCCACTACCATGGGGACACAATTCTGTATGTACATGACCGTCCACAAGTCGACTGCGATACTTACTATAGCCAACGAACTGCCGTTCATCTTTCATGTTCATTCAATCACCCTATTCGCCCTAACCCGTAGCGAACCCTTATCTATCATCTGTACATTATTTATATATCTAATTAATACATCTAATTTATATATCCTATTTATATATCGTATTTATATATCATATTTATATATCATATTATTATCTATGTATTACTATCTACGTTTTATTATACCAATAATGCGTATGTTTCGGTATCCTGATATTTACCATGTTTGAAACCAACTTGCGGTGTTAGGCCACAATAGGTAAAGCAAAACCGTTCATGCAGTGCTGTACTTGCCGCATTTCCCGCCGTAATGACAGACACCACCGTATGTAATGTTTCTATTTCTCTAGCATGCTCTAATATATGGGCCATCAATTTAGACGCCACACCTTTGCCGCGACACTCTTGATGAATGTAGATAGATAACTCGACGGTGCTTTTGAACGCATCCTTCGTTCTATATGGTGAAAGCGATGCATAGCCTACCACAACATCGTCTATGAGCCCTACAAAAATGCAGTGCTCAGACGTTTGATGCGCCCCGAACCACTCCTGCCACTCTGGCAGCGTACGAGGTTCAAGATCAAGGGTGGCCACACCGTTTACAACCTCGTAATTATAAATAGCTAAACAAGATGCCACATCATCCTGTGTAATTGGTCGAATTACTAATTCACTCATAAGAATTCCTCAAAACAGTTGGTATTCTAAAAAAATATTATTTCTATTTAACATACTATAATAAAAAGAACACAAATAAGCAAGAAAAGGATGAACTGTTCGTATGACATACCATTTCACTTT
>URZS01000228.1 GCA_900552445.1 uncultured Veillonella sp.
AATTCCCCCCTGAACAAGCCGTAATGCCTAATGCCATTGTTAATGCCAACCCCATTACCACTAATTTCTTCATATACCTTTCTCCTTCCTAAGTTTCTTATTCAGTGCCTTGTAATACTTGATTAGCTGCTCGTACTCAAAATCTGACATCTTGGTGTTTGATGCAGCTTTTACTTTCAGCAAGTCAAACCGCTGTTGTCCAATTTTGGCTATCAAATTTACCCGATAACCTTCCAAATGGTCAGCTTTGAAACGGTTGCACGAGCGGCATTCGGCATGGCAATTATCTTCATCAAACCGTGTGGCCAGATGCGTGCGGCTGAAATAATGGCCGCAATCAGCTTGCGCAAATGGCTTTATCTGTCCACATGAGATACAGCGAAAATAACCGTTAGGCATACAATCACGAAGCCGGATGAAAAGAGAAAACTCCTTGTCGAGTTTAGCTTTTAAATCCGGCTTCTTCTTTACTGTTACCCCTGCTTTATCAAACAGAGGTAAAGGCTTGTCTTTCTGCTTAGCCTTAGTGCTTTTTATGTAGTATGGCATTCTACTATTGGTTTACATAGTTCGCCAACTCTATCTTCACAGACCGAGCAGGCAGGTTAACAAAGTTATTCACTCAAAATTGTAGTTGTCTTCTCCATCCGGTTCTTCATCCGGCAGGTCATTCCCAAAGTCCATAGGAATGTACCAGTCTGAAATATAGTCTTGCATGGCTTACCCCTCCTTAATGCTTTTAATTTCTTCTTCAAGCATTTCGGAGAGACAAGTGCCACCATTGTAGAATTGCATCACATAGCTGTATGTGTCATCTGAATTGGGTGTTAATACTGAAATATCTTCCCCTCCTTCCTGTTTATTATCCTCGATAATCTCCCAAAGACTTCCGTTTACATCAACAACCTTCATAGGGTATTGATTTTCCAAAAGTGATTCCTTGTAAGTGTCGTGCCATTCAGGATTAAGAGGTATATCTTGCTTTTCGCACTCTCTTTTGCACCATTCTTCAACGGTCAATCCGTTCAAATCTACTTTCTTGATTTTGCCGATATGTAATTCTGTATAGCTCATATTCAGTCCTCCTTTGCTTCGTATGGATAAACGTCCATGATAGCGGTTTCTGCAACAGATGCAATCTCATAGTCTGCCATTGTGCCGAAATCGAAGCTCATTTTAAATAATGTTTTCATATCTATATAAATTCTTTGTTACGTTCAATCTCCTGCTGTGCGTATATCAGCATTTGATGTTCATTAGCAGCAGGCAGATAAATACCTGCCACCGATGCACTCCAATTGCGAAAACGGTCAATTGAAAGGGTCATTTCGCCCGTTGTCAGCTCTGCCGAACTACGCAAGTAGGTTACTTCTATACCTTTCTTGTTGACCGTCTTACGTTCAAACAAATCACGGTTGCAAGTCCTCTTATAGAAGTCAATTTTAGCTTCGTCAAGGCTGCAACCGTATTCACTACCAAAGTACCCTAAAAGCAAATGTAAATAAGAATTTTGGGCAAGTGTGCGGTTGGGCAGTTTCTTCTTCACTTCCACAACCGCACGCTCTTTAAACAACTTGTTTACATACTCTTTAAACTTGGGCGCTTGGTATTCATTCTTCAAGTCGAAAATCATGGTAACTTGCCATATATTAACATTAACCAAGCGACTATAATATAGATGGAAGATATAATGTATTTATCTTCTCTTTTTGCCTTGAAGTTTATTAATAATGATATTACCATTACTAATAGAGCACATATATTTATCATCATACACTAAAAAGGTAAATCATCCTTTGCATTACCATTCGCATCAACAGGAGGCGGAAAGTTCTGCGGCTGTTGCTGATAAGCCGGCTGTGGTGCTGGTTGTTGAACGGGAGCAGCTTGCTGTGCCTGCCTCGGTTCAATCCGATAGGGTTGCACGCGGGTGAAAATCTGCTCCACACCATCCTTGTTGCGGTAGCGCGTACCTTGCACATCAAAAGAGATAGTGACCACATGCCCCACTTGGAATTTGTCAAGTTCGGCACATTTGTCACCGATGAACTCTAAAAAAGGAGTATTTTCGAATCCCCGTTCTCCGGTATATGGATCTAAACGTGTACAATCTATTACTATTCCTCTTTTAAGATAAGTCTTACTTCCGTCTTTGGATGGAAGTTGCTGAGTGGGATAAATATAAAGTATCTTCCCTGTAATTTGATTTGCCATATTATTTAGTATAAAAGTTTTTGATTTGTTGAAATATTGATCCTCTTTCTTTGATGTGATCTATAACACATTCATCTCTTGATATTCGTACTTTGGTAAAATCATCCTCCGTTATCTTTCTTCGTTTATTTTCCTCGTCGTTATAAGTATTTACACATAAGAATACTATACTACATGAATTCAAGCATGAACAGTACAATTGTTCTTGTACTTGATTGTAATATGTTTTAGATCGGAAGAGCGTCGTGTAGGGAAAGAGTGT
>URZS01000229.1 GCA_900552445.1 uncultured Veillonella sp.
CAATATGCTTTTATATGATGGGGGAAGAGAAAGACTAGCCTTCGGCTAGTCATTCCCGTATGGTGGGCGTGGCGCTACTACTCTAAAGTCTAGCCTTCAGCTAGTAATTCCCGTATGGTGGGCGTGGCGCTACTACTATAAAGCCTTTTTATATAAATCAATCGGGGTATCTAGGTATTATATACTTATAGTGTGTAGTTCTATTTTGATGGGACGCCTTTATAAATATAGTTATAAAAAAGTACGAATATACTTGTGCAGCGACTTTGCGAAGGACGGAGCAAGCAAGTATATTCGTACTTTTTTCACTAGGTTGTCGAAACAGAATCGGGCCCCATCAAAATAGAACTCATACCCGCTGAATGTATATGTTGCCTAGATACCCCTTGATTGATTGTGTTATAATAGGCTTTATAGTAGTTTTTGGAGGATTTATCAGATGTTATTTACCGTCAATACAGAAGTCTGTACACGATGCGGCCTTTGCGTAGCTGACTGTCCGACAGGATTGCTGGTGATGTCCGATGATGGGCCTATAACTGGCAAGGGAGGCTGTATCTCCTGTGGGCATTGTATTTCCGTATGTCCCACACTTGCTCTCGACAGCGACTTGACACCGCGTAAGGAGCAAATCGATATTACACAGGAGCCTAAGTTAACGCCAGAGCAAGCTGAGTTGTTTTTACGCAGTCGTCGCTCTATTCGTAACTATCAAAATAAACCAGTTCCTGCTGAGCTCATTCGCAAAGTGTTAAACGTTGCAAGAATGGCGCCAACAGCAACTAATACACAAGGTATTTCGTATATCGTAGTGCGTGATAAACAAAAATTGCGTCGCATTGCTGATCTCGTTCTTGAGTGGATGCACTTAGCTGCAAAAACAGCACCTATCATGCGTCTGTATGCTCGTGCTGCTCAAGCGGAAGTAGATAAAGGCAAGGAATACATCTTGCGCGATGCGCCAGCTCTCGTAGTGGCGATCGGTTCTAAAAAAGATATTCATCGCACTCATGATAGCGGGCACTCTTGCTTGTCTTATGCAGAGCTTTATGCACCGACGTTAGGTCTTGGTACTTGTTGGGCAGGCTTCTTTGAACATGCAGGCGAAGCAGAATACGAACCATTGTTGGAGCTTTTAGGTGTACCAGAGGATAAGATTATTGCTGGTGCAATCTTGATGGGCTATCCACGCGTTCGTTATCGCAATATTGTGGAACGTCAACCACTCGATGTTACCTTCGATACGGAAGAATAAAATAAAAGCGATACTCTAATATTGATTAGGGTATCGCTTTTTGGCATTATAGACTCTGTCTTTTATTTAGTTTGCAGATGTAATGGTACCTTTGAAAGTATCATTGATGAATTGTTTAATGGCATCAGATTTGTAGATATCTGCAATTTTTTTGTATGTTTCGTTGTCTTTGTCTTGTTCGCGAACAGCAAGGATCATAACCGCTAAAGGCTCATCTTTAGGTTCTAAGAAGAAACCTTGTTTCTCTACGTTAAGACCAGCGCTTTGAACGTAGTTCATAGGAATCGCTGCTACTACAACGTCATCTAGGCTACGAGGCAATTGAGCTGCTTCTAATTCTTGAATTTGAAGATTTTTAGGGTTAGATGTAATATCTGCTACAGTTGCTTTGAAGCCAACGCCGTCTTTCAAAGTAATAAGACCTGCTTTAGCAAGTAGTGCAAGACCACGACCACCATTAGTTGGATCGTTTGGAATGGCTACGATGGAGCCTTCTGGAACGTCAGCTGCACTGCGAACAGAGTTACTGTATAAACCCATTGGCATTAAAATAGTTTTACCAATAGCTACTAATTTGGAACCGTTTTGTTTGTTAAAGTTTTCCATGAATGGTACGTGTTGATACGCATTTAATTGAATGTCACCATCAGCGAGGGCTTTATCTGGTGTTACATAATCGGAGAACTCTACTACTTTAAGATCGATACCTTGTTTTTTAGCCTCTTTGGCAACGGCTTCAGCTACTTGAGCATGAGGGCCTGCAGTGGCACCGATTTTTACTTCTTTAGGCGTTTGGCCTGCTTGATTAGTATTGTTGCCGCAACCAGCGATGGCAAATGCAAGTACACCAACGAGGAGAGGGGCAATAAATTTTTTGAATTTCATAATAACATCCCTTTCTACAACATATGTAATGTAAATATCCTATCATGTGAGTTGGATTTTGTATATAGACAAAAACATAGAGGTTAGCTATAGATTAAAGCTATATACTTTAGCATGTAATTAGCACATAAATTACGGTAGCTATATATAGCTAGACAAGTATAAATAGGTAAGTATCATAATAGTGTTTAGCATATCTAATAATCTCGAAAAATGGTATAATATAGTCAATAAGTTTTATACAACTTAATTAAAGCTTCACAGTTTAATATGTGTATTATATTTCAATATAAGTATTACAATTTAATATAAGTATTACAATTTAATTTAGTAGT
>URZS01000230.1 GCA_900552445.1 uncultured Veillonella sp.
AAGGAATACTATCGTTATCCGTCACCGATGTTACAACGATATTGTCGTAAGTTTGTCGATAGAGGGGCTAGCCTCGTTATTTGCCAACATAATCATTGTGTAGGCTCTCGAGAAGATTATAATGGCGGTTCTATCATTTATGGACAAGGTAACTTTATCTTTAACTCTGAGTTCTACGTAAATCATCGAGACTTTGTAAAAGATTCCTTATTAATCCGTGTAGAGGCAACAAAAGATAGCTTTGTTATATGTGAGTTACCTATTCGTATGAGTGATAATGGTACGCGACTCGCTACAGACGCTGAAGCGGCAGAAACGTTAGCAGGTTATAAAAAACGGAGTGAAGAAATAAAGGATGCTCATTTTGTAATCTCAAACTATAAAGCTTTTGCTGATACTCATGTAAAACGTTATTTGCGTGAGTTCTTAGGTAGATCTTTTATTATACGTGCTATTAATGCTTTATTTGGCCGTAAGTTAATGCAACTTATTTTGGGGCCTACAAGTTATTTAGCAATACAAAACTATTTAGAGTGTGAAGCTCATCATGAATTATTCTTAAGAGGCATTAAGAATATCAATAAAAAATAATGGATACTAAAATCGTAGCTGCTGCTAAATGGTCTGTCATTACAGAGGTTTTAGCAAAGCTTATTACACCACTTACAAATATAATATTGGCCCATATGCTTGCGCCGACGGCGTTTGGTATATTGGCAACAATTATGATGGTTATCTCTTTTGCAGAAATGCTTGCTGATGCGGGATTCCAAAAGTTTCTTGTACAGCATGAGTTTGAAAGTGACCAAGAAAAGCAAGAGGCCATAGATGTGGCCTTTATTGCCAATCTAGTACTTTCTTTATTCTTGTGGGGCGCTATCATAATAGGCCGTGATGAATTGGCTGTACTAGTAGGTAATGATGGCTTAGGCATACCGCTGGCCGTAATGGGGGCAATGATACCTCTATCAGCCTTTAGCAGTGTGCAGATGGCTTTGTATAGACGGGACTTTAACTTTAAGTTTCTTCTAAATATTCGCCTTATAACTATTTTGACACCTATAGTGATCTCTATTCCTATGGCGCTCATGGGGTACGATTACTGGTCTTTAATTGCTGGCATGTTAGGGGCTCAGCTATTTACAGCATTAGCCTTATTAAAGAGTAGACGAAATCAAATTCGCTTATTTTTTAGTGGTCGCGTTTTTATGAACATGTTTAGCTATAGTGCATGGTCATTAGCTGAAGCCTTTTCTATTTGGCTTACCGCATGGGTCGATACTTTTATCATCAGTCGATTTCTGGATGCGTACTATTTAGGTATTTACAAGATGCCGATGGCCATTGTAACAACTGTTATGGCTATGGCTACAGCATCGCTAGCGCCAGTGCTTTTTGCTGCGCTAAGTAGGGTTCAACATGATCAACAGGCCTTTTCCAATACATTTTTTACATTCCAACGATATATGGCCTTATTCTTAGTGCCTATAGGGGTAGGTTTATTTGTATTCCAAGACTTTGTTGTCCACCTTTTACTTGGGCCTCAATGGAAATTGGCGGGTATCGTTTTAGGTTCTTGGGCATTGAGCTCAGCTATTATGACCGTTACAGCGAATTTGATTTCTGAAATCTTCCGTGCTAAAGGCATGCCAAATCTATCGTTCTGGACTCAAGTGTTACATTTAGTTGTTTTAATACCAGTTATTTATATTTGTATTCAATATGATTTCACTACCTTTGTGTATGCTCGCTCTATAGTGCGAATGGAAATGCTCGCTGTAGCTATGTTGTTCTTGGCCCTATTCGTCAATATGAGTGCGTTCCGCATACTATCTAATATTAGTGTATATCTCATTACCGCATCGATAGTTGGGGCGATAGCGTATAGTATTTTACATCTATATGATACGGTGCTGTGGACGATAGCTTGTATGCTATTATGCGTTCTATTGTATGTGGCTATTTTGTGTATCATTCCATCTGAGCGTACTATTATTACTTCTGGTATTAATAAAGTTTTAGGTAAAGTAAAACGCTCATAATTAACAGAACTATGAAAGGAGTACATATGCTTTCAAAAAATGTAGACTTAAACAACACGGTAATCCTTGTAACGGGAGCCGCTGGATTTGTAGGGGCTAATCTCGTTATGTCCCTCTTATCTGAAGCAGAAGAAACTCAAATTATCGGCATAGATTCTGTTAATGACTACTATGACGTAGCCTTAAAGGATTATCGATTACAACAAATCGATGAGATGAGCAAAGGCAATAAAAATACGTGGATTTTTAAAAAAGGCAATCTTGCTGATAAGGCTTTTATAGATGATATTTTTGCAACCTATAAACCACGTGTTGTAGTCAATTTGGCTGCTCAAGCAGGGGTTCGCTACTCTATTACAAATCCAGATGCTTATATCGAATCTAATATT
>URZS01000231.1 GCA_900552445.1 uncultured Veillonella sp.
CTACTATTTTAATCTACTAATCTACTATTTTAATCTGCTATTTAGATTGTATTTGCTTTATTTTTAAATCTAATGTAAAGCTATTGTAAGGTTCTTTACTGTTGTGTTGTATTTGGGAGGCTATATGAAAGACTACAAGAATATACTCATCATAAAGATGAGCTCATTAGGCGATGTAATTCATGCATTGCCTACCTTGTATGCTGTGCGTAAGAATTGGCCTAATGCTCGTATTACATGGGCCATTCACGAGCAATTCGCTAGCCTCTTACCAGGTACACCTTGGGTTGATGATGTGATTATTATCGACAAGAAACAACTTAAAAAGCCTGCTTACTTATATCAATTGCGTAAGGATTTACATAGTCGTCATTTTGATATGACCTTGGACCTTCAATGTATTGCTAAAAGTGCCATTGTATCCTTATTATCTGGAGCTCCAGAAAAATATGGATATTGGGAGCTTCGCGAAGGCAGTAATTTAGTTAATAAAGCTCTCGTTGGTGAACATAAATACGATCATGTCATCGAACGATACCTCGATACGGTACGTGCCCTTGGGGGCGATGTAGAAGGCGTAGAGTTTCCTATGCCTGCTTATGTTGAGGCGGAGAAGTCCGTTAAGCATAAGTTACAATCTCATGGTGTAGAAGATGAATATGTAGTAGTTGTACCAGGGGCTCGTTGGATTGTTAAGGAGTGGCCCCTACTTAATTTTGGGGAACTGTGTATTCGGTTATGTGAATCTGGTAAAAAGGTCGTTATTGCCGGTGCTCCTGATGATGCAGAAAAAGGGGCTTTCATAGAAAACTATGTGAAGCATAAGAATCTCATTAATTTAGTGGGCTCTACATCAATACCTGAACTCATTGAATTGATTCGTCATTGTCAAATATTTATTAGTGCCGATACGGGACCATTACATATTGCAAATGCTCTGAAGCGACCATTGATCGCCATGTTTGGTACTACGTCTCCTAAGCGGACTGGTCCATATGGTGGTAGTCATGTACATCTTATTATTTCTCCGACTTCGAAGGCTACTCCTGAGCAACCTCTGGTAGATGATCCAGATTGTATGGCTCAAATCCCTGTAGATGCAGTATGGTCTGTGTATGAACAAGTACTAGGAAAGGAACTATAATGGAACTAGATTATAAGCGCATTGTGGTCACTTTTCTCATGCACTTAGGTGATGTCATTTTAACGACCCCATTCCTAGAGGTGTTGCGTAAAGCTGCTCCACATAGCCATATTACGTATGTAATAGATGAAAAACTGCAACAAGTAATGCAATATAATCCAAATATTGATGAACTTATCGTTGTAGATAAAAAGGGGCGTCATAATAGTATTTCTGGGCTCAATGAGGTAGCTCGTGAGATTAATGCAAAGGGTAAACCTGATATCGTTATCAATTTACATCCCAATGAACGTACTTCCTATTTAGCTTGGAAGATTCATGCGCCTATTACGACTGGTATGAGTCATTTTTTGTTTAGACCCTTTATGACAAAGTATACCCGTCTAGACCGTAAAACACGTCATGCTGCAGATATGTACATCAATGTACTAGAGCAATTAGGCGTAACCGATACTTCTAACTCTGGCTTACACATTGAAACTTGTGAAGCCTGGCGCCGCGAGGCTCAAGATTTCTATGCTAGTCATGGATTAACCGATAGTGATACGCTCATCGGTTTTAATATTGGTAGTGCTGTTCCTGAGAAACGTTGGCCTGCTGAACGATTTGCCCATGTAGCCGATCATTTCGGTCGTTTAGGGTATAAGTCTGTATTCTTTGGGGGCCCTATGGATCTTGAAATGGTGCAACCTGTAGTAGAACAAATGGAAACTAAACCGATTGTGGCTACTGGAAAATTCCAGTTAGGACCATTGGCGGCGGCTATGAGCCGCTGTAATCTATTGATTACAAATGACTCTGGTCCTATGCATGTGGGCATCAGTCAAAAGGTGCCAATCGTGGCACTCTATGGGCCATCAAACCCATTCTTTTATGGTCCGTACCAAGCTCATGCTATCGTTCTTGAAGCGATGGACTCCTATGAGATTGGTAAAAGCATGAAAAAGATTATTAAAGAAGGAAATTACAAAGGGTTATCTGTAATTTCTGAAGAACAGGTTATTAAAGCGGCGGAAACGTTGCTTTCAGAATCGAAATAAAAGCCTATGAATTATATAGTATTTGATTTGGAGTGGAATCAACCGTATAGCAATGACATTAGCTTTATGAAGCGTACTAAAATGCCACTGACTGGTGAAATCATTCAAATCGGAGCGGTAAAACTGAATGAAAAGATGGACATTGTAGATCATTTTACAATGTTCATCAAACCCCAATATCTGCCACGTATGCATAAACATGTGCGTGAGTTGACAGATCGGAAGAGCACACGTCTGAACTC
>URZS01000232.1 GCA_900552445.1 uncultured Veillonella sp.
GACGAACTTGCGATGTAGCCGTTACACCATATTTCTTAGTTAAATACTCATATCCACCCTCGCCATTTAGATATGCAGTAACCACTTTTAATTTAAATGTAAGGTTATATTTTGCCATAGAAAAACCGACCCCTTAATGTTAAGATTTTTGGTCTAACATTAAGGGGTCGGTTCAATCCGTCGTCTCTTTTTTATTCATTATTTGATTTCGTAGTAATTTAGCTCATCTAAGCTTTTACCAAGAGCAGGCATATAAGTCTCAAGGAACATATCTACCTCAGGCATATGGAGAGCTTTTAGTTTCACCAAGATAGAGTCATGGGCTTCTTTAAACTCATCGTTCCCTGCCTTGAGCTCTTTGACGCACTTCATATACGCTGAAATCGTATCTGCTGCCTTTACGATAGGCCATTCAGGACTATCTTCAGCATCTACGATTATAGGCTTATAAATAGATTGCAATCGTTCTGGCAAGGTGGAGAGCATTTTTTCTTGCGCTAAAGATTCAACTTCACCATAAAGCTGACGCAACTTCGGATCAAAGTACTTAATCGGTGTTGGCATATCACCTGTGAAAATTTCACTCACCTCATGGTACATAGCAATAACAGCCACTTTATTAATATCTACATCGCCACCGAAGTATTCATTCTTCAGAGCTGCCAAGTTATGAGCTACCATAGCCACTTCAAGGCTATGTTCTTGAATATTTTCTATTTCCGTATTTCGCATGAGGCTCCATCGATTGATAAAGCGCATGCGTTTTAAAAATGCAAAAAATGAACTCATATATCCCCCATTACACAATAGTTCCCCTAAATAACTCCACGAAGTTTAAAGCCGTAATCAAGGAATTGTACAGCTTCTTCCCAACGATTATCATCATTAAGCATAACTACAATCATAGTATGACCATTACGCGTAGCAGATGCAATTAAACATTCCCCTGCGGCATTCGTAAAGCCTGTTTTCAAACCATTGGCGCCAGGATATTTGTTGCGAATAAAGTGATTCGTTGTACGAATTGTTACGGGTGCGCGATTTTGGTATGGCACCTTATAGTAATCATTAGCAACCTTATCGCGGAACATTTGGTATTTCATACCATACGCAGCAATCATCGCCAAGTCACGTGCCGTAGAGTGGTGCCCCATTTGAGTTAATCCATGGGGATTTAAGAACACACTATTCTTTGCGCCTGCTTTGGCAGCAATACGAGTCATATCTTTACCAAATTTCTCTACAGAGCCACTTACATTTTCTGCTACTACAACGGCCGCATCATTACCGCTGGCAACCATCATGCCTTCGAGAACAGCTTCTAATGTAATTTGATCGCCTACACGAACACCTAGATTAGATTCTTCCATGCTCGTTGCATAACTACTAATAGTAGCTAATTCATCAAGTTGAGTACCTTTAAGCTCTAGTGCCGTTAACAAGGTAACCATTTTTGTAGTACTGGCAGGGTGCATCCATTTATCAGGATTTTTAGCAAATAAAATTTCCTTTGTATCTGCATCTATGAGGACAACCGCCTCACCGACTGTAGCAGGTGGTGCGATGTACACTGCTAACGCGGTTTGAGCACTTCCTACGGCTCCAAGTACAGCCATTACTGCAAAGGTAGCCGCCAACGCTACCTTTTTAAAGCCTTTAAACATAGTTTTCTCTTTCTATATAAGTAAGCATTAGGCCATACTTATTTAATTCTTCATCCTAAAATATTCAAATACATACAAAAAATAAAAATATATACATATAACAACTAATATAGTAGCTAAATCTAATCTTAGTCCCAGCGCTTATAATAAAGGCAACCGACTTCTTTACAACTAAGATTTAAGATTTTTCGTTTCACTATGTAACGCCATATCAGATTCCACTGATGCCGCTTTTACATGTTGCACATGTACAACACGTTGTGGATATGGAATATCGATATTATGTTCATCGAAGGCATCTTTCACATCAGACATAATAGCATAATAAACGTCCCAATAATGCCCCGTTTTAACACTCTTTGATGCCGATTTCTATGTTTTTACTATTTAATACACGTTTCTCAGCAGCAAACACATCTTTCAAAACTTGAATCGCCTCATGATGATTGTTGTCGTAGCCAATATCAAACACAAAAGGAATTAAACGCTCTTTCATATACGTGAAGTTCGTTACTGGATTAGATGTTAACTGTGAGTTCGGTATATATACTCGTTTTTGATCCTTTGTAGTAATGATGGTATTCATAAATTGAATAGCTTGTACATAACCTTCAACATTACCTACAGAAATGTAGTGACCTGCACGGAATGGTTTAAATAGTAAAATCAATAAGCCTGAAGCCAAGTTAGACAAGTTGTTTTGCAAGGCTAAACCAATACCTAAACCAAAGGCACCAAAGGCCGCTACAAAGCTAGTAGTAG
>URZS01000233.1 GCA_900552445.1 uncultured Veillonella sp.
AAATACGCATTTATTCGTTTGAAATTTCCCCTTTTTTTTCCCATAATTTCCCCGTAGAACACTACAAGATCAATTACGAACAATGTGTTCTCAATAAATTATGAAAAAAGTGTTCACAAAAAAATATAAAAGTCAATGGTTTTTATCTTTTTTTTTGTATACAATGAATAGTAATTTGATTAGATTTTATCTGTGTTTTACAAAGGTGGAGAGGGTGCTAAAAAATTGACTTTGTCTATAGAATCCTGTAAAATATATAAAGATATTTATGAAATTATGTAACATAAATGATTAGTTTCGTGTAAAGGAGTACAGGTAATGAAGTATCGTTATTCCCGCATGTTGGCGGCTCTTGTAGTGTCTGCTGTCATGGTGGCCGGTTGCGGTAACAACCAACAGCAAGCCGGTGAGGTTAATGTCAATACATATAAAATCACAGCAAGTGATACTCAAGTAGATCAAACATTTGCAGGTACAGTAGTGGCAGAGAATTCTGTAGCTGTACATGCTCGTGTATCTGGTTACATTGTTGAGAAGTTTGTTAAAGGTGGGGAGCAAGTAGTAGCAGGTCAACCACTATATCGCATTGACTCTCGTCAATATGAAGCTAGTGTTGCCAATGCAGAAGCACAAGCAGCTCAAGCAAATGCAAATATGAAAAATGCTGAAGTTGATTTGCAACGTTATGAAACATTAGCTCAACAAGATGCTATTGCTCAGCAACGTGTAGACACACAACGCAGTACTTATGAACAAGCTAAAGCAGCCTATGAAGCATATCAAGCATCTCTTAAGATTGCTCAAGATAACTATGGAGATACTATGGTATATGCACCATACTCTGGTACATTGCGTATGGATGATGTAGATATGGGTACTTTTGTTCAAGCTGGTTCCACTACATTAGTGACTATTGATTCTATTGATCCAATCTTTGTTGAGTTTAGCATGACTGAGCAAGAATATCTTGACTTCATGAAAAATCCAACAGGGGATGATTCCAATGGTCCAAATATTCAATTACAACTTGCTGATGGAGATACGTATAATGAGTTAGGCTCTATTGTACAAGCGGCGAGGAGCTTAGACCCATCTACAGGTAAACTCGTTTTGAAAGCTTCTTTCCCAAATCCTAATCATTTATTGTTGCCAAATATGTATGCAACCGTTATTTCTCCAGGGGAAAAACTTAAAAATGCTATCCTCGTACCAAACCGTGCGATTCTTCAAATTATGGATAAAAACTTTATCTATGTTGTGAATGCTGCTGGTGTAGTTGAACAAAAAACAGTTGAAGTTGGTGCTACAAAAGGTAATGAAGTTATTATTAAAGCTGGTCTTGCTCCTGGTGATGTAATCATCGTTGATGGCTTAACTAAGGTTAAGAATGGCATGAAAGTAAATGCTAAAGAGCTTACAAAAGATCAGTTAAAAGCTACAAAATAGAAGGGGGCTAGATCGTGTCGAAATTCTTTATTCATCGACCTATCTTTGCCATCGTAATAGCCATTGTTATTACCTTGGTAGGTCTCATTTCTATGATGAACCTCCCGGTAGCTCGATATCCACAAATTTCTCCTCCTACAGTGCGTGTTAACACGGCCTATACTGGTGCCACAGCGCAAGTTGTTAATGATACAGTGGCCAGTGTTATTGAAACACAAATTGTAGGCGTACAAGATATGGACTATATGACGTCTAATAGCTCCAGTTCTGGTAGTTATTCTTTGACTGTTCAGTTCAATCAAGGTACAGATGCTGATATGAATACGGTTAATACACAAAACCGTGTACAAGCAGCGCTTTCACAATTACCTGCGGAGGTTCAAGCTGTAGGGGTTACAACAACAAAATCATCTGGCGACATGGCCTTGATTTTCTCTTTGAACTCCCCAAACGGTACATATGATTCTACATTCTTGAAAAACTATGGAACAAACTACATGATGGATGCTATTAAATCCATCAAAGGTGTAGGTTCAGTACAAGAGTTCGGTTCTGACTATTCTATGCGCATATGGTTAGATCCTGCTAAAATGCAAAAATTAGGCGTTACTTTATCTGAAGTAACGGCTGCAATTAGAGGGCAAAACCTTCAAGCAGCTGCTGGTACAGTTGGTCAAAATCCTACAAATGGTCAACAAGCATTCCAGTATCCTATTAAAATTGACGGTCGTTTAGTAACACCGGAACAATTCGGTAACATTGCGATTAAGAACTCCAATGGCAAGGTTCTCCATCTAAAAGATGTCTCTCGTATTCAAATTGGTGCTAAAGACTATAACTTTATTGCTAAATCTGCTCATAAAGAAGTTGCTGGTTTTGCTATTTCTCTTCAAAGTGATGCGAATGCATTAGAGACTATCTCTAATGTAAAGAAGGTTTTAGACGAACAATCTAAATCTTTCCCGCCTGATTTAGAAT
>URZS01000234.1 GCA_900552445.1 uncultured Veillonella sp.
GATTTCCCATAAATGTAGCTGGTAAGACGGGTACTGCGGAAAATGCACATGGCCGAGATCATGGCTGGTTCGTAGCCTATGCACCATATGATAAGCCACAAATTGTTGTGGTTGCACTTGTAGAACAAGGTGGATTTGGTGCCGGATCTGCAGGTCCTATCGTACGTGATGTATTGGCTGCGTACTTTAATGTACCAGTGAATAAGAAATCTAATGATACAAATAGTAAAAGTAACAAAGAAACCGCTACTGGGGCCAATAGTGCTAATGGACAGAAGCCGCAGAATACGGTAACGAGTGGGCAACCAAGAAAGGATTAGTATGGGCGAAATCATCGGTGTTGTATCTGGTAAGGGTGGCGTAGGTAAAACTACGATTACTGCTTGTCTAGGTGCAGCCTTAAGCCATGCAGGGCACCGCGTATTGCTCTGCGATGGAGACTTTGGATTGCGCGATTTAGACCTTGTATTAGGTGTGGCAGATGAAATAATCTATGATGCACTTGATGCGAGTGAAGATAAAGAATATACAGATGACGCGATCGTATCAATCGCTGAAAACTTAGATTTTTTACCTGCTAGTCAAAGTGCTCGCTGGGAAGATATAGGTCGCAAGAAATATAAAAAGTTAGTACGTCGCCTCTGCGATATATATGATTACATTTTAATCGATGCACCTGCAGGTATCGGCAAAGGAATAGAGTCTATTTTAGACTTAGTAAGTCGCTGTATCGTTGTGACACATCCTTTGTGGGTGTCCTTGCGCAATGGGGCTCGCATGATTCAAGTCTGTCAGGAACATAACATTCGCGACTATGCCATAGCATTTAATGCAGTGCCTATGGAAGGAGAGGACATCAATTTATATGATATGTTAGAGGTCCTACGCGCTGAATATGTAGGGGCTATGATTCCTTATGATGAGGATGTATTAACGTATACGCAAGAAGGTCATTTATTAGAACTTGTTTCTATGGATCTAACATCAGTATTAGCACCTCTTGTCGATTATGTTGTTACTGGCGATTGTTGGGAAGATTACGATGTACAAAAGCAATTTGATGATTATGTAGCTAACAAGAAAGCTAGTAAGGCGCAAGCGAGTACACCTAGTCTTGCTAAAACAGGTGAGTCAATCTTTGACGATTCTAGCAATGTTCATTACATCAATCGTGGTGGTTGGACTACGCAACGATTGTTGGTACAAGGTAAGCAAAGCTTGTGGCGCCGCCGCAAGTTGAATTAGGTGATATGATGTGGCAGAAAATATGGACAGATAGTGATTGGACTATCATCATATGCACTCTATTACTCGTTGGAATTGGCCTTACCGCTATTGGTAGTGCTACCCATGTGAATCAAGAGTCCATCGGATTCGGTAGTTTAGTAGTAAAACAGCTAGTATTCTTTTTAGCCAATGTAGCTGTTGTTATAGGCATGCAATTTGTTGATTACCATCGCCTTAAAGGGTGGGGGAATATCATTTATGGTATTACCTTGCTCATGCTAATAGCCGTTATGGCGGTTGGTACCTCTGCACTAGGGGCACAGCGTTGGATTCAATTGGGGCCTATTACAATTCAGCCGTCAGAGTTTTCTAAACTATTGATGATTATCTGTATGGCAAAAATGCTAGAGCCTCGCATTGGCAAGTTAGATACCTTTAAATCGCTACTCTTGCCAGTGCTATACGTAGGCATTCCTATAGCGCTCGTATTCTTACAGCCTGACTTGGGGACATCCCTCGTGTATATTGCAATCTTTGTGGGGATGCTCTTTATTTCTGGCATTAAAACACGATTGATTAAAATTATTGCAGGCACGGCTTTTCTTTTGATGCCATTAGGCTGGTTTGTACTGAAAGAATATCAAAAACAACGTATTCTCGTATTCTTAAATCCAGATATTGATCCTTTTGGATCTGGGTATCATATTATCCAATCTAAGATCGCCATCGGTTCGGGTATGATTTTTGGTAAAGGTATCTTTAATGGTACCCAAAGTCAGTTGAACTTCTTACCAGAAAATCATACGGATTTTATCTTCTCCGTAATCGGTGAGGAATTTGGCTTTGTTGGTTGTATTGTGGTATTGCTGTTATTGTTTATGTTGATTTATCGCAGCATTCAAGTGGCATATACGTGCAATGATAACTTTGGTATGTTATTAGCGACGGGGATTGGCACGATGTTTGCCTTTGAGGTACTCGTAAATGTAGGTATGACCATTGGTATCATGCCTGTAACGGGCATTCCATTGCCATTCCTAAGTTATGGTGTTAGTGCATTAACAACTAATATGCTGAGTATCGGTATTTTATTAAATATTGCTATGCAGCGCAGATCGGAAGAGCACACGTCTGAACTCCAGTCACGA
>URZS01000235.1 GCA_900552445.1 uncultured Veillonella sp.
TGTGAGTAACTATTAGATGCTTTCAACAGCAGTGATTGCAGCAACTTCTACAATGTCTTGAGCGGAGCAACCGCGGGAAAGGTCATGGATAGGAGCAGCCAAACCTTGAATCAATGGACCAATAGCTTCAGCGTCAGCGAAGCGTTGAACCAATTTGTAACCAATGTTAGCAGACTGAAGATCAGGGAAGATCAAGATGTTAGCTTTACCAGCTACATGAGAGCCAGGAGCTTTTCTTTCTGCTACGGAAGGAACGATGGAAGCGTCCAATTGTAATTCGCCGTCGAATTTGAAGTCTACATTACGTTCTTTCAAAATGTTAACAGCTTCTACTACTTTGTCTACTTCTGGAGTGGAAGCGGAACCTTTAGTGGAGAAGGACAACATGGATACGCGAGGATCGGCCATGCCAACAACTTTGCGAGCTTTTTCTACAGTGGATTCTGCGATATCAGCTAATTGTTCGCTAGTTGGGTTAGGCAATACGCCACAGTCGGAGAAGATGAGTACGCCATCATCACCATATTCTTTTTTATTTGTGAACATAATCATTGTGGAAGATACAGTTTTAAGGCCTGGTTTAGTACCTACAACTTGTAATGCAGCGCGCAATACGTTTGCAGTTGGGCAAGCGGAACCAGCAACCATACCGTCTACTTCGCCAAGACGAACAAGCATAGCGCCGAAGAATAAGCAGTCGCCTTTCATAGTTGCGTCAGCTTTTTCAGGAGTCATACCTTTTTTAGCGCGCAATTCTACGAATGTATCAACCATTTCTTGGTAACGAGGGTAGTTAGCTGGATCGATGATTTCAGCACCTTCAATGGATACGCCAGCAGCTTTAGCAGCTTCAGCGATTTCAGCAGGGTTACCTACTAATACAGGTGTGCAGAAACCTTCTTTTAAAATAGTTTCAGTAGCAACCAAAACGCGTTCGTCTTGGTACTCTGGCAATACGACTTTTTTACCTAATGGTTTTACTTGGTTTTTCAAATTTTGAATTAAATCCACGATTTTTGCCTCCTTAACATTGGCATTACGCCATATCAATATTAATATTATAGCAAGTTAACGGGTCTCTAACAACCATTCTAGAACATTTCGTTGTTGAATTCCATCGTAGTTAGCATTTTTATTTAGTTCATCTAAGGTAAGCAAAAACTTAGGATATTGGTCATTGATAGCCTCTAAAGGCGCCAGTTCACGGTTTAACGTATTTGGATCGAGCACAGTTTCACTAACCTGATAGTATTCAATAATACCAGCTTTTTCTGCGACAAAATCAATTTCACCCTTAGCTAGCTGACCTACATATACAGTATATCCACGACGTATGAGTTCTAGAAAAACAGTATTTTCTAAAATATGACCTTTATCGCGGCTTGTATTGCCCACAATCAAATTCCTCAAGGTTACATCAACACTATAATATTTCGCATTAATACGTAGTAATTCTTTGCCTCGTACATCATAGCGATTCACCTTGTATAGTAACAAACTATCTTGTAACCCTTGTAAATATCGTTCTACCGTTTTATTATCAATCTTTCGACCAGCACTAACAAGAGATTTAGCTATTTTATTTGGTGAAAGTAAGCTACCTACATTAGCCATAATATACCGTACAATATCTTGTAAAATTGTAACATCATTAATCTTTAATCGAGCCACAACATCATGTAATAACAAGGTGTTATATAAACCGCGAAGATATTCTTGAATATCAAAATCTTCTCCCCCTAGTTGTTGAGTATAAGGGAAGGAACTTTCACGAAGATACGCCTCGTAGGCCGGAATCAAGGAATACTGCTGTTCTTCATATTTGCTATAGTAAAATTCAGCAAAGGACAATGGTAACATCTGAATTTCTACATATCGACCAGTCAATAGTGTAGCAATATCAGAAGACATAAAATATGCATTTGAACCGGTAATATAAATATCCGTATTCTCTTTTACAAATAAGCTATCTACAACACGATGAAATTGATCTACATGTTGAATCTCATCAAGAAAAATATAGTTCATTTGATTAGGCTGCATTTGATTTAATATATATTGATATAGCCTATGATATTCTCGTAAAGGTTCGTATTCTAACTCCTCAAAATTTATAGAAATAATCTGTTCCGGTTTTACTCCCTCTGCTAGTAGCTCATCCTTAAACAGACGAAACAATGTGGATTTACCACAACGACGTATGCCAGAAACAACTTTAATAATGGACCGTTCACGATTCCGTCGCAAAAACTCTATATACCCATGGCGCTGAATCAACTTCATAAGGGCCTCCTCATCTATGTACGTGCTCATAGATGGAACCCAATTACGGTTATTATCAGTCATCATATTGACCAC
>URZS01000236.1 GCA_900552445.1 uncultured Veillonella sp.
TTAACGCCAACGGCGTTGAAGACCCAGCACTATAACTCCCTATTAACAGTCTTAGCTTAGTAGCCGCCATTTAGGTGGCCACTTTGCATAGAAACTGGCTTAGACTAGTTGATGCGCTTTGATGAGTAATATACTTCATATTATTTATCATTTGGAGAATGCTGAGCTAAAGCGGCCTTTAGAATTACTAATATCCGTAACGTTGATTTGCTAAATTCGCAGTGGCAGGAGATACCTTTTCAAAGAGCGACTTTGGCAGGTCGAGGCCCTAGGCCGATGACCGTATAGCCAGTGGAGCGATGAGGAAAGGTATCTTCTGCCACCCCATCCTTGCCAATATTACATCGATAGTAGTTACCGTAACAGGCCGCTTTCAAATTCCCTCGACTTGAAAATATTGAAAATATATGATATTATAAGCGCACAACTAAATAAGACAGTTTGAAACCATCCTGTCTCTAAACAAAACTACGGAAATTCATAAGCATTTATAGCATGGTAGTTTTGCCATGCTTTTTTTATTTGAGGAGGTGAGTGTTATGATTACTACACGTAAATTGACTATTTCTGCCATGGTTGTGGCATTGTACATCGTTGTATTGTATGTAACGCAAAGCGTTTCTTTCGGAGCGTATCAAATTCGTATAGCAACATCATTATATGCACTTGCTTATGCCTTTCCGTTCTTGGTAATTCCCATGGGGATTGGCAACCTCATTTCTAACTTCCTGTTTGGTGGTCTTGGTATCCTCGATATGATGGGGGGCTTTGGCGTCGGTATTTTAACAACAGGTATTATCGTAGGCATGCGTAAGCTTGGCCTTAGTGCTTGGTGGGCGATATTGCCAATCATCTTTGTACCTGCATTGTGCGTGCCGTTATGGCTTAGCCCATTGCTTGGCCTTCCATACTGGCCATTAGTGTTGAACCTTATCGTAGGTCAAACAATTCCAGCCGTTTTTGGCTCTGTTTTGGTAAAAGCCTTGATCAGCCGTCCTAGTATGGCAGCTTTGGTTGGGGCTTTCAAATAAAATCAAGAATAAGCAGTTTACTAATAAAACCAAGAATAAGTAGTTTACTAATAAAACCAAGTAAGTGTTTGAATCTCTTTAGCGATTTCAACTACGATTTACTGGTAAACAAAAAGGTTTATAGGTAAATAAAAGTAAACAAAAAGGCGTAAGCTCAAATAGAGCTTACGCCTTTTTTATGGCTAAATGTTATGGAGGTAGAAAGGATTAGCAGTTATAACCGCGCCATCTAGTTTCAACTACGAGGCGTTCAAGAGCAACCATGTACGCAGCTTGACGAGGTGGTACATTGTATTTATGTTGCATTTCCCAAACAGCTTCGAAGCTATTTTGCATGTTTTTAGTTAATCTTTCGTTAACTTCTTCTTCAGTCCAGTAGAAGCTAGCTTTGTTTTGTACCCATTCATAGTAGGATACAACTACGCCGCCGCCGTTAGCAAGAACGTCAGGGATGATGTCGATACCTTTTTCATAGAAGTATTTATCTGCATCATTAGTAGTAGGGCCGTTAGCACCTTCCAAGATGATTTTAGCTTGGATGTTTTCCATGTTGTCTTTGTTCAATTGGTTTTCAAGAGCTGCCATGTACAATACATCAACTGGTTGAGCCAATAATTCTTGAGCGCCAATTGTAGTCATGCCTGGTTCGCTGTAACCTTCAAGGGAACGACCATGGGAGTTAGCATATTCGTATGCTTTTTCAACATCAATACCGTTAGGATTGTAGATGTTAACGCTTACGTCGCCGATAGCAACAACTTTAGCGCCTGCTTGAGCGATAAGACGAGCACCTACGGAACCTACGTTACCGAAGCCTTGAACTGCTACAGTAAGGTTTTTGATATCTAAGTTTTTCTTAGCTAAGTAGCTTTGTAATGCGATGAGACAGCCGCGACCAGTCGCTTCATTACGACCTAAGGAACCGCCTACTTCGATAGGTTTACCAGTAACGATACCAGGGCTCCATTCGCCTTTTAATGTGCTGTATTCGTCAGCGATCCAGCTCATGATTTGAGAGTTTGTATTTACGTCTGGAGCTGGAACGTCAGTATTAACACCAATGATTGGAGCAATACGACGTACGAAGTTACGAGTTAAGCGTTCTAATTCGCGAGGGTTTAACGTTTTAGGATCAACTTTGATACCGCCTTTACCGCCGCCATAAGGAATGTTAGCGATAGCGTTTTTAATAGTCATCCAAGCTGCCAATGCACGAACTTCGTTTTCATCGGAATCTGGATGGAAGCGAAGACCACCTTTAGCACTGCCGAGATCGGAAGAGCGTCGTGTAGGGAAAGAGTGTAGATCTCGGTGGTCGCC
>URZS01000237.1 GCA_900552445.1 uncultured Veillonella sp.
TAAAGGTTTACATGCTGTTAGCGTTATGGAAGATCAACCAGCTTTTAAAGCAGGTATTAAGCCTGGTGATCATATCATTGCTATTGATGGACAATCTACTAGTGACATTTCAGTAGAGGAAGCGTCCTCTAAAATTCGTGGTGAAGCTGGTACTGTTGTAGCCCTTGATATTGAACGGAATGGTGAAAAGTTACATTTCGATATCACTAGAGAATCTATTGTTCTTCCTACTGTTAAAAGTAAAATGCTAACTAGTACAGTTGGTTATATTCGCATTAGTCAATTTGCTGAGAATACGGCAGATGATTTTGCTACTCAGTTTAAGGAGCTTCAAGCTCAAGGCATGAAAGCACTTGTATTAGACTTGCGAGATAATCCAGGTGGCTTGCTTTCAACAACTGAAAAAATATCCAACTATATCATGCCTCCAGGTACATTAGTAACAGTACAAAATCGGGCTGGTAAAAAGGATGTTTATAAGTCTGATGGTCCTGAAGTGGCTATTCCTTTAGTTGTTTTAGTAAACAAAGGCTCTGCTAGTGCATCTGAAATCATAGCAGGCGCCGTTCAAGATCGTAAATTAGGTACCATTGTAGGTACTAATACATATGGCAAAGGTACAGTTCAAAGTATATTCCCAAGTTTAGATAACGAAGGTATTAAAGTTACCATTGCTAAATACCACACACCAAGTGACCGTATTATTGACGGAACTGGTATCAAACCTGATGTGGAAATAGATTTACCGAAAGGTGTAAATCCATCTAGTAAATTAGATGATATTCAAATTAAAAAGGCATTAGACATATTACAGCAATAATGCATAGGAGTTAAATTATGTTTATAGATAGAGCGCGCGTCTTTGTTAAGGCTGGTGACGGTGGGGACGGCATGTCCAGCTTCCGTCGTGAGAAATACGTGCCAAATGGCGGTCCTAGTGGCGGCGATGGTGGTAAAGGGGCGGACGTTATTTTTAAAGCGGACAAGAATATTAATACTCTTGTAGACTTTAGATATAAACGTCAATTCAAGGCACCTGCTGGTGGTAATGGTGAAAGCTCAAATAAGCATGGCCGTGGTGCTGAACCACTTATCATTCCTGTTCCATTGGGGACCGTAATTAAAGAGGAAGAAACGGGTAAAGTTTTCTGCGATCTCGTTAATGATGGCGATACATTTGTCATTGCTAAAGGCGGTCGTGGTGGTCGCGGTAATGCTCGTTTCCAAACGAGCGCTAACCGTGCGCCAACCTTTGCAGAAAAAGGTGAACCAGGTGAAGAATTCTGGTTACAATTAGAGCTAAAAGTATTGGCTGACGTGGGGTTACTAGGCTATCCATCTGTTGGTAAATCTAGTATTTTGCGTAAAGTATCTAAAGCTCAACCTGAGGTAGCAGCGTACCACTTTACTACATTGACACCAGTTCTAGGTGTTGTAACTATTTCTGGGGATCGCAGCTTTGTATTAGCCGATATTCCTGGACTTATTGAAGGGGCTAGTGAAGGTGTTGGCTTAGGTCATAACTTCTTGCGTCACGTAGAACGTACGAATATTTTAATTCATGTTCTTGATGTATCTGGTATGGAAGGCCGTGACCCTAAGGTTGACTTTGATGCTATCAACGAAGAATTACGCAAATATTCTGAAAAATTAGCTAATAAAAAGCAAATTGTTGCTCTTAATAAGATCGATATGGTCTTTGATGACACCACAATTCCAGATAATAAAAAATATTTTGAAGATAAGGGCTATGAAGTATTCCTTATCAATGCATTGAGCGGCGAAGGTTTACCAGAGCTTATGGAACGAGCTTACTACTATGTAGAAAACTACGAACCAGAACCTGAAGCGACTGATGATACAGTTGTTTACGAAGCGAAACAAGATGTAGAGTTTGTTATCACTCGTGGTGATGATGCTGCCTTCTATATTACTGGTAAACGTATTGAACGATTAGTTGCTATGACAAATCTTAGCGACGATCAATCTCTTCGTAGATTCCAACGTATTTGGCGTTTTATGGAGCTCGATGCTAAGTTGAAAGAAAAAGGTTGTAAAGACGGGGATGAAGTTGTAATTGGGGATCAACGCTTTACATTCCAAGAGTAGGAGATATAATGACAGGAAAACAAAAACGGTATTTACGTTCTTTAGCTGCTACTATGCCACCAGTTGTACAAATTGGTAAAAATGGCTTAGAAGATAGTGTTATTGATAGCGCTCGTGCAGCGTTGATGGCTCGTGAGTTAATTAAAGTAAAATTACACAATAACAGCCCTGAAGATAAAACTATTTTCGAAGAACTAGCAGATATGCTAGGTGCTGAGTTAGT
>URZS01000238.1 GCA_900552445.1 uncultured Veillonella sp.
TTATTATTTAACTTTTATACTATCATTTCACTATATTTATTAAATTAGAAAAAGCCGCCCAACATAAGTTGAGCGGCTTTCACCATTCTTTTCAGAATCGTATTTAGTTTACATAGCACCAGTGCTACCGATACCACCTGTACGAATGCCTGTAGCATCGTCATCGTTAGTGATAAGGTATTTAGAGAAAATACCTTGGGCCACGCGTTCGCCTTTTTCAAGGGAAACTGGTTCTTTACCGTAATTGAGTAAAGCGATCATAATATGACCTTCATTTTCCTCATTATTATAGTAGTCGCTATCGATAATGCCTGTGCTGTTCACAAGTGCTAAATGGCGCTTGATCGCCATGCTAGAACGAATGTGTATAGCAAGGTATTCATCGTATGCCATGAAAGCTTTAATGCCTGTTGGCACTAATACTACTTGATTAGGTTCTAATGTAACAGCTTCAGCGCATTCAATATCATAGCCTGCACTTTCTGTTGTTTTACGTGTCGGTAAATTGATATCTTGTTCTTCAAAAGCAGAAACTACTTCAAAGCCACGAATATCCATGTAACACCTCTTATTTTAAACAATCTTTACGGGACAAGTTTACACGGCCTTGTTTATCGATTTCGATAACTTTTACCATGATCTCATCACCTACATTTACAACGTCTTCTACATTTTCAACCCGTTCTTTCGCAAGTTTAGAAATGTGTACAAGACCTTCTTTACCTGGTAATACCTCTACGAAAGCACCGAATGCCATCAAACGAGTTACTTTACCAAGATATACTTCACCTACTTCAACTTCTTTAGTAAGGTTTTCAATAATTTGTTGAGCTTTTGCAGCACCTTCTTGTTCTACAGAAGCGATGAATACTGTACCATCATCTTCGATGTCGATTTTAGCACCAGTTTCTTCGATGATACCACGAATTACTTTACCGCCAGAACCGATTACGTCGCGAATCTTATCTGGATCGATTTTCATTGTGATGATGCGTGGCGCATATTGAGACATTTGTTGACGTGGTTCAGCAATTGTATCAAGCATAATACCCATGATGTGCATACGGCCTTTGTGAGCTTGTTCTAATGCTTCTTGAAGGATTTCACGAGATAAACCAGAGATTTTAATATCCATTTGAATTGCTGTTACACCTTTTGCAGTACCAGCAACTTTAAAGTCCATATCGCCAAGAGCATCTTCCATGCCTTGAATATCTGTTAAGATTGTGTAGTGTTCACCTTGCGTTACAAGACCCATAGCGATACCAGCTACAGGAGCTTTAATAGGTACACCAGCGTCCATCAAGGACAATGTGGAACCACATACGGAAGCCATGGAGCTAGAACCATTGGATTCTAATACTTCAGATACTAAACGCAATGCATATGGGAAATCTGCTTCACTAGGAATTACAGGAACCAAAGCGCGTTCAGCCAAAGCACCATGACCAATTTCACGACGACCAGGACCGCGGGAAGAACGAGTTTCGCCTACGGAGAAGGATGGGAAATTATAGTGGTGAATATAGCGTTTTTCTGTTTCAATACCAATGCCATCAATTGTTTGCGTTTCGGACAATGGAGCTACAGTAGCTACGTTCAATACTTGAGTTTGACCACGTGTAAATAAACCAGACCCATGTGTACGAGGCAATACACCTGTACGACAAGAGATTGGACGAACTTCATCAAGTTTACGACCATCTGGACGAATTTTTTCAACAGTAATCATGTGACGAACGATTTCTTTAATCATAGCGTCAAATGCTTTATTCACGTCACCCATATTGTCAGGGTAGATTTCTTCAAAGTGTGCTAATACATCTGCGCGTACTTCACTTTCTTGAGCATCACGTTGTTGTTTATCTGCACAACGAACTGCTGCATCAAGTTTATCATGACCATAAGCACGAACTGCATCAGCGATTTCAGCAGGTACGTCTTTGCATTCAAATACGCGTTTTTCCTTGCCTACTTTTGCAGTCATATCTTCTTGGAAAGCTACGATTTTTTTGATTTCTTCGTGAGCTGCCATGATAACTTCAAGAATGATATCTTCTGGAACTTCTTCAGCGCCACCTTCAACCATGAGGATAGCATCTTTAGTACCAGCTACTACAATGTTAAGGTCTGTTTCTTCTAATTGAGCTTTAGTTGGGTTTACAACGAACTCACCATTGATACGACCCATGCGAACGCCTGCAATAGGACCATTCCAAGGCACATCAGAAATAGATAATGCTGCAGAAGCACCAATCATGCCGCATACTGCAGGATCACAATCTTGATCTACGGACATAACTGTTGCTACTACGTGTACTTCATTGCGTA
>URZS01000239.1 GCA_900552445.1 uncultured Veillonella sp.
CTATATTATATTATGTAATTATTTTATACCCGTGAATGTTACGTTACAGCTTATATTAAAAGTAAGAAGACCAGTAATATTCGAGGGCATAGGATAGCTTATACTTACACTATCTCTTATAGTTTGTTTACTATATAGTTGGAAATTGGAACAAAAATACTAAAAAAAGACGACTTACATTTGTAAGTCGTCTTTTACTTTTTAATCTTCAATATACGGTAAGAGATATTCGTATTTTGTGCCTTTTAACTCTTCTTTCGGAATAAAGGTTAAGGCAGATCCATTGATGCAGTAGCGAAGTGAGCCATTAGGCCCATCTTCGAATACATGGCCTAAGTGAGCATTGCCGATGCGGCTGCGCACTTCGATACGATTCATACCATGAGAGTCATCTTGGTAGTATTTAATAACATCCTTAGCAATTGGCTTTGTAAAGCTTGGCCAACCGCAATGGGAATTAAATTTATGTGATGATACGAAGAGGGGCTCTCCAGTAGTAATATCTACGTAGAGACCTGCTTTAAATTCATCTGTTAATTCATGACTAAAAGGCGCATCTGTAGCAGAATTTTGGGTAACTTCATACTCTTGTGGTGATAGTGCATCTAAAGCTTCTTTTGAAGGTTTATTATACGCATTATCATCGATAAGTGGCTCATCGGATAGGCCTAATGGAATATGACAATAACCGTTAGGGTTTTTATCTAAGTAATCTTGATGATACTCCTCAGCAGAGTAGTAGTTCTCTAAAGGTAATACTTCAATAGCAAAAGGTTTGCCCTCAAAGGCTTGAGCACGGGCTAAGGTGCTTTCAATAATAGCTTTATCTGCTTTATCAATATAGTAAATACCAGTACGGTACTGAATGCCTACGTCACCGCCTTGTTTATTAATACTAAATGGATCGATAGCACGTAGGAAATATTGAATCAAATGGTCCAAGGAAAGTGTGTCTGCATCGTAGGTCACCTTGAGGGCTTCAACGTGGCCACTATTGTGACATACATCTTCATAACTTGGATTTTCAGTAGGGCCATTGGCATAGCCTACTTCAGTCGAAAGGACGCCTTCGATTTTTTTGATGTATCCTTGCAAGCCCCAGAAACAACCGCCTCCTAAATATATAGTATGTTCATTCATTTAATCACCCCAAACTTCTTGAGCTATTTCTTTAACTAATGCTAGTTTAGCCCATTGTTCTTCTTCGGTCAATTGGTTGCCAATCTCACAAGAAGCAAAGCCGCATTGAGGGGATAAGCAAAGTCTTTCAAGAGGAATATATTGGGTAGCCTCTTGAATACGTTTTTTAATAACTTCTTTATCTTCTAATTCTGGACGTTTAGATGTAATAAGACCTAATACGACCTTCTTATTAGGAGATACCTCACGCAATGGCTCAAAGCCACCGGAACGATCATCGTCAAATTCTAAGTAATAAGCGTCTACATTTTCGTTTCCGAAGAGAATAGGGGCAATTGGTTCATAACCGCCGCTAGCAGCCCAAGTAGAGTTGTAATTACCACGGCATACATGGGTAGTGAAGGCTAAGTCTTGAGGACGACCTTCAAGGGCCAAATTGTTTAAGCGCAAGTACTTAGCTGTTTCGCCTTCGATAGTTACGCTTTTATCTTTTTGACGACCTGTCCAGTAATCGTGGTCACAGCACATACCCCATGTACAATCATCAAACTGGATATTGCGACAACCAGCGTCATATAAATCTTTGATAACTTGACGATACGCAGCGGCAATGTCTTGGATGAGTTCTTCTAAATCAGGATAGAAAGAGCGTGTCGTAATGCCGTTATCCTCACGGAATAATTCAGCTAAGAATTGGGATGGGGCTGGGATTGTTTGACGGGCCGTAGTATTTTCGTCTTCAAATTGTTTTACAAATTTGAAATGTTCAACGAATGGGTGGTTTGTGCCCGTAATTTTACCAGTAAGGGCGAGGGAACCTGGCGCTGTTTCTTGACCGACGAATTTGTAACCGTGTTCCAGTTCAATTTCTTTTACGCCGTTAAATCCCCACATGAAATCTAGATGCCAATAGGCACGACGAAATTCGCCATCTGTAATAACTGGTAGACCAGCAGCCTTTTGTTTTTGAATGAGGTCTGTAATGAGACGATCTTCAACGGCTGTTAATTCTTCTTTAGAAATATTTCCATTATTGAAAGCTTCGCGAGCTTCTTTTAATTCTTCAGGGCGTAGGAAAGAACCTACAATATCAAAGTGGAATGGTGCTAATTGTTTGGACATAATAATAATCCTCCTTATATAAACGGTAAAACCGATAAT
>URZS01000240.1 GCA_900552445.1 uncultured Veillonella sp.
CCACCGAGATCTACACTCTTTCCCTACACGACGCTCTTCCGATCTAGTTAAAGTCTTAACGTCTGAAGAGATGGACTCTGTTCGCGTTAATGGCGCATCTATCAAACATGGTGCCACATACGTAGCGCTTATCTCTGGTAAAGAAGGTTATTACAAAGAAATTCGTGAAGATTTATATCATCGCATTGGTAAGGATAAGGTTAAAGAACTTAATACTAGTATCGGCCCTGTTCTAGAGTTGTATGGTGCTACAGCTGACAGCTATGCAAAGATGAATCTTGGCATTTCTAAATTACAAGCTCAAGAAGTAGCTGATCGTGGCTTTAATGTTATTGTTCGTCCTACAAACTACAGAAATGTTACATCTGAAGATATTCAATATGTATTTAAACGTCTTGAAGGTATTCCACATGTAACAGGTATGATTTTTGCAGGTAAAGAGGCTCTTGGCGCGCCAAACTTAACTGATGAAACATTAGAGTTACTTCACAAAAATCATATTCCATTAGTAGGTATCGAAGCAGTTAACCAACTACAATATGAGCCTCAACAAGGCTTCTTAGAAATGGCTGCGAAGGATGAATATAGTGTAGGGCGTGTCTATACTATCGCTAAAGATGAATTAAAGAAAATTACACCTGAAGAAGCAGCTCAACGTTTTTATATTAGTGATATTGAACGTAATATTCGTTTCAACTTGTTCCCTATGTATGAAACAGGTGTAAACAATGAAACTGTATTACAAACAACTATAAACTATATTGGTATGGCTACGGAAAAACTTGCTGCTAAAGGCTATGAATTTGGTCCTGCAGATATTTATCCACCTTATACGCCAAATCCATTGTTAGTAGTTCTTACTATGACTGGTGCCATTGCACTCTTTGTATATGTGGGACAAATGCTAATTCCAATGCCTAAACATACACAATTGGTTGCATTTTTTGGTATTTCCTTAGCATCTATCGTTGTATTTATTGTTACAAGCGGTACTTTAATCACTCAAATTTGGGCTTTATCTAGCGCAGTTATGGCTCCAGTAGGGGCTATGATCCGCCTGATGGAAGAGTGGCGTCGTTATGACGGTGCACGTCCTTTAGGAGCTACTAAGTCGACCGTGCTTGCTTTATTCTATCTCGTAATTGCAGCTTTATTTGCTGCTATTGGAGGTATGTATATTGCATCCTTACTTGGTAATACAAAATTCTTTATGGAATTTGCTATCTTTAGAGGTGTTAAATTAACATTTGTATTACCAGTTATTCTCGTTATGATTGCTTATTTACAACGATTCCCGTTGTGGAAGGGTCGCATGATTAACTCCAAAGAAGAAGCGAAGAAGTTCGTTGTAGAATTCCTTACAATGGATGTTAAATTCTATGTATTCTTTGTAGTAGCTGTCCTTGGTGCCGTAGCATGGGTATTTGTTGGGCGTAGTGGTCATACTGCAGGTGTTCCAGTACCTACTTTTGAACTTATGCTTCGTCGTTTCCTTGAGAATACGATGTATGCAAGACCTCGCGAAAAAGAATTTATTATTGGTCATCCTGCATTAATGCTTGCTACCTTTGCATTCTTACGCAAGTGGCCTACAGTGATTCATTTCTTATTAACTCTAGCTGGTGTTATCGGTATTGCTTCTATGGTAGAAACATTCTGCCATCTCAGAACGCCTGTATTCATGTCTATCATGCGTGGTTATGATGGGTTATTGATTGGTGCTCTTTTAGGCTTGCTTCTTATCATTGCAGTACGTTTTATGATGTATGTAACACAATGGTTCCAAGCTAGGGAGGTTGACCATGAGTAATATCGTGATCTCTGGTTATTATGGCTTTGGTAATGCTGGTGATGAGGCTATGCTTTGCGCCATTATCGATGCTATTCGTAAAGAAGAGGCCGACGCTCATATTACTGTAATTTCTGGTAATCCTAAAGAGACAAGTAAAAAACACAATATCAATGCAGTTGGTACATTTTCTGCATTCGGTATTTTAAAGGCTATTGCTAATTCTGATCTTGTCATCAGTGGTGGTGGCAGCCTGTTACAAGATGCTACTAGTATTCGAAATACTTACTATTATTTAAGTATTATGTCGTTAGCTAAAATGATGGGGAAAAAAGTTATGCTTTATTCCCAAGGGATTGGACCTTTGAATCGACCATCTACTCGTCGAGCTGTAGGTTTTGTATTGCGTTTTGTAGATACAATTACAGTGCGAGACTCTATTTCTAAAGAGGAATTAGAATCTTTAGGCATTGAGGATG
>URZS01000241.1 GCA_900552445.1 uncultured Veillonella sp.
ATCTTAGAGGGGAAGTTAAATTTAATAATTTACAAGATCTTATCGATCAAATGAAAGTAGATGAAGAACAGGCGTTAGCTATTTTAGCTAATGCACAATAAGGGGGTTCTCATGGATATTAAAGAAGCTCGCAAAGAAATTGACAGTATTGATACTGTTTTAGTCGGTGAATTTGAAAAAAGACTATCCTTAATTAAAGAAATTGGCAAATATAAAGATGAACATCATTTACCGCTTGTCGATGAAGAACGGGATCAAAGTATTATTACTATGCATCGTGATAACTGCAAAGATGAGTCCTTAGCGAACTATGTGGAAAACTTTATGAAAACTGTTGTTTCCATGAGTAACGAGTACTTAAAACAAAATATGCATAAACATATTTTCCTCATCGGTATGCCTGGTGCAGGTAAGACTACAGTAGGTAAGGTTCTTGCTAAAGAATTAGGTAGAGACTTCTTCGATTTAGATCAAACCATTCAAGATAAGGTTGGTAAATCTGTACAAAATATTTATATTCACGATGGTAAAGATGCTTTCACTGAATACGAATATACTACAATGAAAGAATTGATTCACAATAAACCATCTGTTATTGCTACAGGTGGTGGTACAGTTACTTATGATAAAACAGTAAACTTAATGCGCAATAATGGTCTTGTTGTATTCGTTAATCGCGATGTAAATCATATTCTAGATGATTTAGATCTTGAAATTCGTCCACTTGTAAAAGAAAGTATTGAGTATATCTTTAATTTATACGAAGAACGATACCCATTATACGAAGAAGTGGCGCATATCAAAATTGGTAACGAAGGTAGCATTACCGATGCGGTGCAAGAAATAATTGAAGCCTTGCCGAATACGGAGAAATAATGGACGCCATACGAGGATTTGTATACCGAACTATATATGAGAATACACAGCGTACATATTGCGTGTTTATCCTCAAAGATTATAATGAGGAATACATTACTTGTACCGGCAAATTCGAGTCTCCTAAGGAAGGGGAAGATATTGAAGTACGAGGCCGCTATGTAGAGCATGAAAAATATGGGCGTCAATTCGATGCGAGCAGCGTGGAAAAGTTAAAGCCCGACAATATGGGCGCTGCTAAGACGTATTTATTAAACCTTGGTATAAAGGGATTTGGTGAGAAGTCTGTAGAGAAGGTTCTCGACTATTTTGGCATTCGTATTTTAGAAATTTTACGACAGGAACGGCCTGAAGAAATTAAGGATGTTCCTGGCCTACGAAAAAGTGTTAAAGATGAATTATTTAATACTTTACTTGGTGAAGGTATTTTATCCGATTTAAATCACTTTTTTGAAAGTCACCATATTTCTTCTAAATGGAGTCGAACTGTATATACTTATTACGGTGTTCAGTCTGTAGCTGTTATAGAGGATAACCCTTATACTTTGTTGCGTGTTGCACCAGACATGCTCTTTGGTACAGCTGATACACTAGCGGAACACTTAGGTATTACTGGCAGTGATTCTCGTCGTTTAGAGGCTGGTTTAGAATGGATTTTACGCAGTTTGGATAATCAAGGTCATACATGCTTGCCTGTAGATCAACTGATAGGTCGTTTAGATGATCTTTTACAAACGGATGTAGATGATATTGCTAACTTTATTGAAAGCCTTTTAGAGCAAGGCGCATTGTATAGCACGTATTACGAAGATATTTTATATATCTATCCGCCAGAAATGTATGTTTCTGAAGTGGAAGGTGTGCACTATACTCGAGAGTTTTTATTAGAAGCAGATCCAATTGCTTTAGATATTCCTAGCTTTATAGAACGGTTTGAACAAGATAACCATATTACCTTTGGTGATGCTCAAAAAGAGGCTATTCAGCTTTCTTTCTTTGAGAAGTTTTCCCTCATAACTGGTGGTCCTGGTACGGGCAAAACAACGATTATTAAAGCTTTAGTAAAAGGGTTCCAACTCGGTGGCTTAGGTCGTATTATCTTATGTGCCCCTACGGGTCGTGCTGCAAAGCGACTTACAGAGGCTACGGAGTTTGAAGCTACTACGATACATAGATTATTAGTACCTGTTCAAGGTAGTGATTCTTATGATTTTACTAAGAACGAGGATGATCCATTAGATATAGATGTTATTATCATCGATGAAGCATCTATGCTCAATGTTCGTCTATTCTATTCTTTAATGGCTGCTATTCCTAAAGAGGCCCATGTTATTATCGTAGGCGACGTCGATCGATTGCCACCTATTGGAGCCG
>URZS01000242.1 GCA_900552445.1 uncultured Veillonella sp.
ATAATAACCTACTACAGCTTCCCCTTCTTCTTCATCTAGGGTTTCGCGCTTTACTGTTACGCAGTATGGTTTCATAACTGCAGCAGCTGCCTCAGCTACCTGTTCACGATTTGCAATATATTCTTCAGCTTTTGTTTCAGGAATATCAAAGATGTCGACCTTTACAGTCTTAACCTCCGTTGCCTCTCCCTTCGCGGCCTTAATAGCTGCGCCTAATTCCGTTTGATTCATATATACCTCACATAGAATGGACTTTCACCATTGGTGAAAGCCCTATTACACTAGATTGTTTCATCAGCTGCATTTAAGAACGCAACGTAGCATTGTTTAGCCTCGTAAATATCGGCTTTAGAAGTAACCTCCCAAGGAGCATGCATGCTAAGAACTGCTACACCACAGTCGATAACATTCATACCGTAAAGCGCCATGATGTACGCAATCGTACCGCCACCACCGAGGTCTACCTTGCCAAGCTCAGCTGTTTGATATGTTACATTGTTAGATTCCATAACACGACGAATGAAGCCCATGTACTCAGCATTGGCATCATTAGAGCCAGCTTTACCACGAGAGCCTGTAAATTTATTAAATACTACGCCCATACCAAGGTAAGAAGCATTTTTCTTTTCATACGCAGATGCATAAAGTGGATCGTAACCAGCGCTAACATCGGAAGATAACATACGAGATTTTTCCAATGTACGGCGAACGCTAACAGAATTTGGTTTACCCATAAGTGTTAAAATTTCAGCTACTGCATTTTCAAAGAAACGAGACTGCATACCCGTAGCACCTACAGAGCCAATTTCCTCTTTATCGACGAGTAAGCAACAAGTAGTACGTTTTACATTATCTACTTCAAGCATAGCCACTAAGGATGTATACGCACATACGCGGTCATCTTGGCCATATGCCATTACCATAGAGCGGTCAAAGCCCATATCGCGCGCCTTACCTGCTGGTACAATTTCAAGCTCTGCAGATAACAAGTCACGCTCAACAAAGCCATACTCTTTTTCAAGAAGGTTATTAATGAATTTAGAAACCCCTTCTTTTTCCTCATCTTTTACTGGACGGCTACCAATGAGTAAATCAAGAGCTTCCCCTTCAATTACTTTAGCTGCATTCTTTTGCATTTGCTCTTGCCCTAAATGAGGCAACAAGTCTGTAATACAGAATACAGGATCACTTTCTTTATCGCCAATATTAATATTGATACGAGTTCCATCTGTTTTTACCACAACACCATGAATGGCAAGTGGCATAGCTACCCAATGATATTTTTTAATACCACCGTAATAGTGCGTATCCCAGAATAAAAGGTTACTATCTTCGTATTGAGGGTTTTGTTTTACATCAATGCGAGGAGAGTCGATATGAGCTCCTAAGATATTCATACCTAATTCGATATCATCTGTACCAATATTGAACAGAGCAATAGATTTATCCATATGTGTGTAATAAATCTTATCCCCTGCCTTAATTGGCGTATTATTTTTAATGATATCGTTTAAATTTACATAGCCCTTCGCCTCTGCAAATTCTACAGCCTGCACTACGCATTCCCGTTCTGTTTTACCATTATCTAAAAATTGACGATACGTATCACTTAAGGCATATACCTTTTCCATAGTAGCATCGTCGTAATTATGCCATGCATATTTGCGTTCCATAATCTATCCTTTCTAAAAGTTCACAATCTAGCACTTATAAAACTGTAGATGTAAACAGGAATTAATAACATTATTTTTGGCGGTCCTTTTCAAGTTCCGCCCGGCGAAATTCCAAATACTTTCGCTCTTTCTCTCGATTAATTTCGGACTTCTGAGTATATAGAGAACGAATTTCGTCCGTACAATGGGTTAATACCTTTGTAACGTAGAATTTAGTACTACCGGACTTAATCGTATATTTTCCAACTTTAAGTTGTACAGCAAAATCGCCATGTTTCGGACAAAAACCAATGGCGAGATGCTTGTCCCCTTGTAATCGTTCTGGCCTAGTCATTTCTAAACGCGTCTGACAATATGGACAGAAGGATAAACGTACACGTCTATCGTGAACAATACGCTTCTTCTCAGAGAAGTTTTCATACATAAAAAATGTCAAAATCGGTGGATATAAGAAAGGATTGCTACTTTCCTTACGAATTTGGTCATAATGCAAAATTCCTTGTGGAATATCTAGCTTCTGACATATACGAGCCGTAAATACAGCATCATGCAATGAGTTATGAGCAGA
>URZS01000243.1 GCA_900552445.1 uncultured Veillonella sp.
TAAAGCTGAACATGATTTAGCATTGAAAGAGGGGAAAGATGTATAATAATGACTTGCTTTCTCACTGTAAATACACTATAATATTTCTGTAACTCATCAAGAGTAGCGGAGGGATAGGCCCTGTGAAGCTACAGCAACCATTCCAAGCGGAAAAGGTGCTAATTCCTATGACAAATGTCGTTAGATGGGAGGGTCTCTCATGAGTGCATGAGGGGCTTTTTTTCGTATTAGGAGGATAAAATGGCTGAAAAACATATGTTTTTTACTTCTGAATCTGTTACTGAAGGCCATCCAGATAAAATAGCTGACCAAATTTCTGATGCTGTTTTGGATGCGATTATTGAAAAGGATCCAACTGCTCGTGTAGCTTGTGAAACTTTAGTTACTACTGGTCTAGTTCATGTAGTAGGTGAAATTTCTACTCACACTTATGTAGATATTCCTCGCATCGTACGTGATACAGTTCGTGAAATTGGTTATACACGTGCAAAATTCGGTTTTGACTGTGAGATCTACACTCTTTCCCTACACGACGCTCTTCCGATCTGTAATGGTGAAGCACTTGATAAAATCGGTGCTGGTGACCAAGGTATGATGTTTGGTTATGCATCTAATGAAACACCTGAACTTATGCCTTTACCAATCTCTTTAGCACACCGCTTGTCTCGTCGTCTTGCGGAAGTTCGTAAAGATGATACATTAACTTACTTGCGTCCAGATGGTAAAACTCAAGTTACTGTAGAATATGTTGATGGTAAACCTAAACGTATTGATACAATCGTAATCTCCACACAACATAGCCCTGAAGTAACACAAGAACAAATTAAAACTGATTTGAAACGCTATGTTATCGATGCAGCTTTACCTGCAGAATTTGTTGATGAAAATACTAAATACTTCATCAATCCAACTGGTCGTTTCGTAATCGGTGGCCCTCATGGTGATGCTGGTTTAACTGGTCGTAAAATCATCGTAGATACTTACGGTGGTATGGCTCGTCATGGTGGTGGTGCTTTCTCTGGTAAAGATCCATCTAAAGTAGACCGTTCTGCAGCATATGCAGCTCGTTATGTAGCTAAAAACGTTGTAGCAGCAGGTCTTGCTGATAAATGTGAAGTACAAGTTGCTTACGCTATTGGCGTTGCGCATCCTGTATCTATATTAGTAGATACCTTTGGTACAGGTCGCATCGAGGAAACTAAAATTCAAGAACTCGTTAAGAAACATTTCGACCTTCGTCCAGCAGGTATCATTGAAATGCTTGATTTGTTAAAACCTCATTACCGCAAAACTGCAGCGTATGGTCACTTTGGTAGAACTGATGTAGATTTACCTTGGGAACGTACAGATAAAGCGGAAATTTTAAAACAAGAAGCTGGCTTATAATATTAAAGGTCTTAGTAGAATTTCTACTGAGACCTTTTATAGTAAATGAAAGGATATGAGTCTATGCGCGTAGCACAAGTTATTATTAACAGACCTGCCAAACAACTTCATAAACCATTGAGCTATTTAATGCCTGAAAAGTTTGGTAATGTCTTACCTGGTACGCGCGTACTCATTCCTTTAGGACATAGTCGTGAAGAAGGAATCCTCATTGGTTATGAAGAATTAGTTGAGCCACCTGAGTTCACGTTACGAAATATAGTGCAAGTATTAGATAGTGAGCCTTGGTTTACACCAGAAATGATGGATACAGCACGATGTTTAAATGAGTATTATCTTTTTTCTTATGGTGATGCACTACGATTATTTACGGTAAATAAAACATTGAAATCCTATGAGGCACCAAAAGAAGAATGGCTTGTAGTTATGCCTGATTTTTCAATAGATCAATTTAGTGAACGAAAAAAGAAACAACGTGAATTAGCGAAGTACTTACTTGAAGTAGGTGGCGCGTCTAAGGCATTATTATTAGCTAAAGGCTTTTCTCGCATGGTCATAAAGCAAGTTAGTGAAGCCAAAGGGATTACTGTTGAATCACGTTATAAAGCCACAAAAACGACCTTTGCAGAGCTTTTAACGGAAGAGGTGAACATTCCTCTTACGCAAGTGCAACAAGCTGTATATGAGCCTATACAAGAGGCTATGAATAGTCACGAGCATAAAACCTTTTTGCTTCATGGTGTAACCGGTAGCGGTAAAACTCAATTATATTTACGGGCTACAGCAAAATGTATTAGTCAAGATAAGACTGCTATTATATTGGTGCCTGAAATTATATTGACAGATCAAATC
>URZS01000244.1 GCA_900552445.1 uncultured Veillonella sp.
CCCCACAAAAATTATTTTCTATAGATATTATATCTAATAAATTCGTTATTTGCATATGATAGGTACTATAGTATACCTATATACCAATACATAATATTTATAGATTCTCTATTACATTATTATGATGTATAAATTTACATTTCGTATTCTTTTTTCAATACATAACCATAGGCTTTTTTAGAGCCATCTGGTTGTTCAATAAGGTATACGCCTTGTATTTCTGGAGCAAATCCAGGCAATTGATTAATTCCTTCTTCTAAAGCAAGGAAGTAATCACAAGCAGTCCGAGACCATCTTTCTCCAGGCTGTACGCATAATACGCCTGGTGGGTACGGCAAAGCCCCTTCAAGGGCAATGCGCCCTTCCACCTCATCTAAAGGTACAAGCTCGCCCTTATTACGTTGGAACTCAAAGTTTGCCTCTTGTGGATTCATGACATATTCTGGGAAATACTCCTTGGAGAATAAGCGTTGCTGTAGAGTACTCACGTTTCTATCTTTATAAAAATCATGCATTTCTTGACACAATTGGCGAATATGATAGCCTTTATATTTATCTATGTGGCTATAGTAAATCGACGGTAATACCTCTTCCATAGGAGCATTGTCGTCTATAAGTTCTTCAAAACGCACTAACTGATCCACCAAAGCATCCATTTTCCCTTTAGATTCTGCAGGCGTCATAAGGAATAGAATCGTATTGAGATCACACTTTTCTGGAATAATTCTATTTTCTCGTAAGTAATTGGCCAATATATTGGCATGAATCCCAAAGTCTTCGTACTCTCCTGTTTCAACATTAATGCCAGGCGTAATCAACTGGAATTTACAAGGATCGATAAAGTACTGCCCTTCACCATAGCCTTTAAAGGAATGCCATTTTGCATTAGGTTCAAAGGCAAAATAACTCACATCATTAGCCATCTCTTGTGTATTGCCTTCTTCCCATTTCTTACCATGTACGATAGGTGGCACCAAAGGTCTAAGATATTTGCAGCGGCTTAGTATCGATTTACGAGCATCAATCCCTACTTCAATACATTCACGCCACAACTGTTTCCCCAATTCACCTTCATGTATTTTGGCATTTACATCGAGAGATGCAAAGAGTGGATAGAAAGGAGATGTTGAAGCATGCATCATAAAAGAGTTGTTAAAACGCTTATGATCTACATAACGGTCTTGCCCTTTGATATGTTTATCTTTTTTGTGGATTTGAGACGTTTGAGAGAAACCAGCTTGTTGCTTATGCACAGACTGAGTCACTAAAATGCCTGGATCATTAGGACCGAGCTCTAATAATAAAGGACTACAATCTTTCATCATAGGAATAAACTGTTCATACCCAACCCAGGCAGAGTCAAAGAAAATATAGTCGCACAAGTGACCTATTTTGTCCACTACTTGGCGGGCATTATAAATCGTACCATCATAGGTACCTAATTGAATGACCGCTAACCGAATTGGACGTTCTGCTTTGGCTTTATTAGGATCCTTCTCACCGATTAAATTTCGAATATAGCTTTCATCAAAACAATGCTCTAGAATACCGCCAATGGAACCAAAAGGATTCCGTGCGGTCTCTAAATATATTGGTGTTGCACCGGACATAACGAGACCACCATGGCAAATAGATTTATGATTATTGCGATCATATAAAATAATATCGCCTGGCGTTAAAAGAGCATTGAGTACTACTTTGTTGGCAGAAGATGTGCCGTTTAATACGAAATATGTTTTATCCGCATTATACACTGTAGCTGCATGAGCCTGCGCATCATGAGCATAACCTTCGTGGATTAAAAGATCACCGAGCTTTACATCGGCATTACAAAGGTCTGCACGAAAAATATGATCCCCAAAGAAATCATAAAAGGCACGACCTGTAGGATGCTTAGTGAAAAACTGGCCTCCTTGATGTCCTGGGCAGTCAAATTGAGCATTGTTATCGCCTACGTAATCAGCTAAAGCTTTAAAGAAAGATGGCAAAATCAAAGCTTCATAACTTGATACAATCTGCTCTATCTCCTTTTTATAGCCATTTATGCTATTAGATGTAACATCTATTACCGCCCCGATTCGTTCCATATCAAAAGATTTATTATGGGATGAATCTACTACCATTACAATAACGGGTATACCAAAAGAACGAATTCGCTCATTATCGAGTACATTCATTTCAGAGGCACTCACCACTACTGCACCTATGTTGGTAAAATCCGTTTCGTCAATAGGTA
>URZS01000245.1 GCA_900552445.1 uncultured Veillonella sp.
CCGGTAATCTGGTACAGAAATCTTATTAAAGCACGGCGCTTCACAGTAATGCATGTGGTACTGTAAACACGGTCTCTCTACCTTCATAGATTTACACGTACGCAAAGGATAATACTGACGAATCAATTTTAGTACGACATGAACTGATGTTACATCTGTAAAAGGTCCAAAGTACTTGGCCCCATCTCGTTCAAGACGGCGCGTCATATATACACGTGGATAGTCCTCTTGTACTGAGATTTTTACGTACGGATACGTTTTATCATCACGAAGCCTAATATTGTATTTAGGTTCATGCTCCTTAATAAGCGTGTTCTCTAAGATGAGCGCTTCCATTTCCGTCTTAGTTTGAATGATTTCTACATCGACGGCTCGCTTCATCATGGCTGCAACCTTAGGAGCCCGATTAGCATCATTGCGCACATAGGAGCGAACACGATTGCGCAAATTAATGGCCTTACCAACATAGATGATACGGTTATATTGATCACGCCATAAATACACGCCCGGTGTAGTCGGCAAATGACTGACCTTCTCTAGTAATTCTTCAGATGGCATATGTCCTCCTTTCCTCGTAGATTTTTAGATATTTTATTTCTTATTTTTTGCTGCTTTCATAAATTTCTTAGTCTGTTCTAATACAGGACCTAAGAATTTGCCTGTATAGCTTTCTTTCACCTTAACGATTTCCTCAGGTGTACCTGTAGCTACGATAGTACCACCGCGATTACCGCCTTCAGGCCCAAGATCTATGATATGGTCTGCCATCTTAATCACATCTAAATTATGCTCGATAACCACAACTGTATCGCCACCCTCTACGAGTTGTTGCAATACGTGTAATAACTTGCGAATATCTTCGGCGTGAAGACCTGTAGTCGGTTCATCTAGGATGTACAGTGTTTTACCGGTGCTGCGACGCGCTAATTCAGTAGCTAGTTTAACCCGTTGTGCTTCACCACCAGATAAGGTTGTTGCGGCTTGGCCTAAACGAATATAGCCAAGACCTACCTCTTGCAAGGTAACCATTTTACGATTGATCTTTGGAATAGCGCTGAAGAACTCAACCGCATCATCTACCGTCATATCTAATACATCAGCAATGGATTTGCCTTTGTATTTGACCTCTAAGGTTTCTCGGTTATAACGAGCCCCCTTACAAACCTCACAAGGTACGTACACATCTGGTAAGAAGTGCATTTCAATTTTAATGATACCGTCACCACGACAAGCTTCACAGCGACCACCTTTTACGTTAAAGCTAAAGCGACCTTGTTTATAACCGCGCATCTTTGCTTCCGGTGTTTGACTATAGAGCTCACGGATGGCATCAAATACACCTGTATAGGTAGCTGGATTAGAGCGAGGCGTACGACCGATAGGACTTTGGTCGATATTAATAATTGTATCGATATGTTCAAGACCACGAATCTCTTTATGAGCCCCTACTTTGTGGTTAGAACGATATAATTGATTAGCTAAACCTTTGTAGAGAATTTCGTTGATTAAGGTAGACTTACCAGAGCCGCTGACACCAGTAACAACATTGAATAAACCAATAGGGAATTTTACATTTACATTTTGTAAATTGTTTTCCTTAGCACCGCGAATTTCAATGCAATTTTTACCTGGCTTACGACGTTCTTCAGGAAGGGCGATAAATTTACGACCACTCAAATACTGACCAGTAATAGAGTCTTTTACCTTCATAACTTCCTCTACCGTACCAGAAGCAATGATTTGACCACCATGTTCACCTGCTCCAGGACCGATATCTACTAAATAATCGGCAGCACGCATCGTATCTTCGTCATGTTCTACAACGAGCAAGGTATTACCTAAATCACGCAAGCCTTTTAAGGTATCGATGAGTCGATCATTATCTCGTTGATGTAGCCCTATGGACGGTTCGTCTAGGATATACAATACACCTACCAAACCAGAGCCGATTTGCGTAGCTAGACGAATACGTTGCGCTTCACCACCAGACAAAGTACCTGCACTACGGTTCATAGTAAGATAATCAAGACCAACATTGTTGAGGAACCCAAGACGAGCATTGATTTCTTTTAAAATCTGAGCACCTATCACTTGTTCCCGTTCAGTAAGCTGTAAGGTACCAAAGAAATCTAGTGCTTCTTTAATCGTTAACTGCGTTACCTCATTAATATTCTTATCCCCTACGGTAATTGCTAATACTTCAGGTTTAAGACGAGCTCCATGGCATGTAGTAC
>URZS01000246.1 GCA_900552445.1 uncultured Veillonella sp.
AAGCTACAATGGTTGCAAAGGAAGGTTCCTCAGAACCACGTTTTAACATTTCTGTTTCTAAGATGATACGGACTTCATTTTCAGTCATGCCCACCTTAAGTTGTGGTAACAATGCAGCAAAAGCTTCATCTCCAATATTAGCCGCAATGCGTAATAACTCTATTTCATCTTCTCGTTTAACTGCTCGAAGTTTGGCGAAATTAACAGATGTAAAGTCAAAGTTTTCATCTAATGTATCACATAGAGATTCATACGTATCTACAGGCATTTGTTTGCCCTCTATAGCGAATAAACCTTCGTGAATATGATGTTCGTTGAATATATCTACAAGAGTATCCATAATAGTCGTTTCATATTGAATAACCGTATACCCTTCACATTGTTTTGTAGCTTGTTCAGTATATCTGAAATCGGTAATCATAAAGGCTTTATCTTCTGTAATAATCGCAAAGCCTGTAGTACCAGTAAAACCAGCAAAATAATGTAAATTTATAGGGCTTAACAAAATAGCACCTGTTAATTCTTGCTCTTTAATATACTGTTGTAGCAGATTTAATCCATTCATAATCATGCTCCTAGTCTATAAATTACAATTAATCTTACCATAAAATGCCTATATTGAATAGAATTTTATGCTATTTTTTAAAGCCCTCTACCTCATCAATAGTCAAGTCCATTACAGAACCGACTTCTTCAATACCAGTTAAGTCTACATGACCTATAGTAAGACGCTTTAAATACGTTACGGAACCACCAGCAGCACCTATCATGCGTTTTACCTGATGATATTTGCCTTCTTCAATAGTAATAGTGGCCGAGTGATCTGATAGTAATTCAATTAAAGCCGGTTTACATTGAGTTTCATCGCCTAATACAATGCCTTCTTTAATGCGCTGGATGCCCTCCGTAGAGAGTTCTCCGTCAAATTCTACGTAATAAACTTTAGGCACATGCTTATGACCGTTGATGATTGAGTGTCCCCATACGCCATCATTCGTAAGTAGTAGAAGACCTTCTGTATCTTTATCTAATCGTCCAACGGGAACTACGCCCATTTTTAAATACTCAGGCGGTAATAGATCCATAACGACGGGATGAGTAGAATCTTCTACAGCCGTAACATAACCCTTAGGCTTGTGAAATTTAACGTAATATAGTTGTGTGGTATTAACAGTTTGACCATCTACGGCTACTGTATCAATGTCGATATTGATATGAATATCTTTTTTGGTGGTAACCTCACCGTTAATAGTAACTCTTCTATCCTTTATGATCTGATGAACTTCTTTCCGACTACCATATGCTTTATTAGCTAATAATTTATCGAGTCGCATTATTCATGTCCTTGTAATACATCTACATGGGCAGTATCGTTAAGCAAATTCAAAACATTATGATCAAATTCGCCCATTCCATTGTAGAAAATACGATTGATAGCCGTATTGCCTTGACTAAAGTTCCAACAGTGACTAATAGAGATATCTAATAATTTACATAGTAATGTTCGTATTGTACCACCATGACAAGTAATGAGAAGAGTTTCTTCCTCATCATTTGCATTAATAAATTCCTCTAAGCCTGCCCACGCACGATCTTGTAAATCTTTAAAGCTTTCACCATTAGGTACCTTAACTAGATGAGGTCGCAAATACATTTCATCAATTAAACCAGGCCAACGAGCTTCAATATCGGAGAATAACATAGCCTCCCAATCACCAAAATTTAACTCTCGTAAACGTTCATCTACAGTAATCGGTGTTGTACGATCACCACGAATCGCTTCAGCAGTAACTAAAGCACGGCTTAAATCACTAGATAATATACGATCAAATTTTACATCTTTAAGAGCTTCACCACATGCTTTTGCTTGGTTTAAACCATTTTCATTGAGTGGAACATCGGTAATACCTTGGTATTTCCCCATTTTATTCCAATCTGTTTCACCGTGGCGCACAATATATAATGTCTTCATAATCTACCTATACTTTCAAAATATCTGTTAGTGTATCAACTAATCTAACATTATTATCATGGTCTTTAATAGCAACGCGAACCCATTGACTATTTAAGCCCATATAGGAATCACAATTGCGAACAATCATGTTATGTTTTTTTAGAGCTTCATTAATTGAATCTGCCGTCACCCCTTCTTGTTCAATATGGAACAAAATAAAGTTAGCTGAAGGCGGATAAACAGTAATACCTGCT
>URZS01000247.1 GCA_900552445.1 uncultured Veillonella sp.
TGTACCAAGACGGATACCGCTTGTTACAAATGGGCTAGCTGGATCGAATGGAATTGTGTTTTTATTACATGTAATACCTACTTCATCAAGTAAGTGTTCTGCTTCTTTACCTGTTAAACCAGTACTGCGAACATCTACAAGCATAACGTGAGTATCAGTACCACCGGAAACGATTGTTAAGCCTTTATCTTGTAATGCAGCAGCCAATGCTTTAGCATTGTCAATAATTTGTTGCGCATATACTTTGAATTCAGGTTGTAATGCTTCGCCTAAGGCAACAGCTTTAGCAGCGATAACATGCATCAAAGGACCACCTTGGATACCAGGGAATATAGATTTATCGATTGCTTTAGCATATTTTTCTTTGCAAAGAATCAAACCACCACGAGGACCACGCAATGTTTTATGAGTTGTAGTAGTTACGATATCAGCATATTCTACAGGGTTTGGATGTAAGCCTGCTGCTACGAGACCTGCAAAGTGAGCCATATCTACCATAAAGATAGCATCTACTTCGTGAGCTACTTCAGCCATTTTCTTGAAGTCGATTTGACGGCTATACGCACTACCACCAGCGATGATCAATTTAGGTTTTGCTTCTAATACAATTTTACGGAACTCATCATAGTCGATTTGTTGTGTTTCTGCATCTACACCGTAAGGTACTACATTGAAATATGTACCAGATACGTTAACTGGAGAACCATGAGTCAAATGACCACCGTGGGACAAGTTCATACCCACGATAGTGTCGCCAGGTTGCAATAATGCAAAATACACACCAAAGTTAGCTTGGGAGCCAGAATGAGGTTGTACGTTAGCATGTTCAGCGCCAAACAAGCGTTTTGCACGTTCAATAGCCAATGTTTCGATAACGTCAACGTTTTCACAACCGCCATAATAGCGTTTACCAGGATACCCTTCTGCATATTTATTAGTTAATACGCTGCCTTGAGCTTCCATTACTGCTTGAGAAACAAAGTTTTCAGAAGCAATCATTTCTAATTTATCGCGTTGACGTGCCAATTCTTGATTGATAACAGCTTGAATATTAGGGTCTTGTTTTTCTAAGAAACTCATGAGTATCCTCCTTGTACAAAACAAATATCTATAGGTAATGATGTATTATTTCTCTAATGCTTTAATTTTCTCTACACGACGTTCGTGGCGACCACCTTCAAATTCCGTTGCCATCCAAATGGTAACGATATCTTTAGCAAGGCCAGGACCAATAACGCGTTCCCCCATCGTAAGGATATTCGCATTATTATGTTCACGACATGCGTGTGCAGAGAATGTATCATGACAAAGAGCAGCTCGAATGCCCGCTATCTTATTTGCTGCGATGCCGATACCGATGCCAGTACCACAAATTAGAATACCACGATCTGCTTTACCAGACACGACTGCATTTGCTACAGGTACGGCAATATCAGGATAATCGCAAGATTCCGCTGTATGACAGCCAAAATCTTCTACTTCATGTCCCAATGCACTTAATACTTCTTTAACGGATGCTTTTAAATTCAATCCGCCATGATCACAACCAATTGCAACCTTCATAATATCATCTCCTATGCTTTCTGAGGGGCTGTTTTAAGGCCTTCCTCAACTAAATGATAAATTTGCTCCGCACATTGATTATATACGGTTTGATCAGATCCATAGGGGTCAGTAACATCACCATCTTGACCACCCCACTCGGAAATCGTTTTGATTTTACCTTCCTCAAAAGGGAATTGGCGAAGTAGTACAGATTTATGATCTTTCGTCATACCGATGATTAGATCTGCTGCATTGACGAGCTCCATAGTTAATGGTCTCGATTCATGGTCAGAAATATCAGCAATGGAACGGACAGGTACAACGGCTTGTTCAGTTGGCTTTGCTCCATAAGCGGCAAATAGACCAGCTGATATAGTCGTTACATCCTTATGTTGCTCTGCTGCAAGGGCCCGTGTAAGTCCTTCTGCCATAGGACTACGGCAAGTATTACCGGTACATACAAATAAAATATTCATAATAACATCCTTACTTAATCACATTTTGTGATTACTTTATACATTATAGCAAAAATATCCAATATGTAAAGACATATTTCTATTATCAGTGGACATTAATAAAGTTAGAAAATTTACTTATAAATGATATGATGACCAGACGCTTTCTCCATGCGATTCATGATGGCAACGCC
>URZS01000248.1 GCA_900552445.1 uncultured Veillonella sp.
TTTGATTTTGCTTTGTTGAAAGCTGCTGAAGAAAGACAAATTCCTATCTTTGGTATTTGTCGTGGCATGCAAGTATTAAATGTATACCGTGGCGGCTCCTTGTATCAAGATTTAAGCTACGACGAAAACTGTACAATAAAACATGCTCAAAATCAAACGCCTGAATTAGGTACGCATACAGTTGATATCGAGTTCGAAACCAATCTTGCTAGCGCAATTGGTCGCTCTACTTGGATTACAAACTCTCACCACCATCAAAGTGTAAAAACAGTTGGTAAGGGCTTACAAGTTGTAGCTCGCGCTAAAGACGGCACTGTAGAGGGCTTAGAAGATTCCTCCTACCCATGGATGGTAGCTACTCAGTTCCACCCTGAAATGATGACGCCAAAAGATCAAAATGCAACACGTTTATTTGATGCATTCATTGCAGCGGCTCAAAAAAATCGGGAAAAATAATAGCAAAGCTCCACGCCTAAGGTGTGGAGCTTTTGTTATGTTATATCTCTTCCTTATAATCCTCAGAAAGGTCTTCTTCAATATAGCCTACATCATCGGAAGCTTCGTCTTCATCCCGTGTATCAATATAGATACTGATAAGAGCTAGTGCCCCCTCTTCATTAAGCGTAGCTATGAGACTCATGGGACCATATGTCAAAATGAGACCATCCTCTTCATCACGAATGATATGAGGCACCGCATCAAAGTGTTGGTTCATGAGCTGATCAAAGTAATCCTCTACATCGAGACCACTTTCAAGGGTTATAGATTCAGCATCGCCCTTTTGAAATACTACACGAGTGTCTTCATCGATGTACTGGTAGAAATCGTCTACATCTACATTGGCCGTTTCAAGCCATATGCTTAAGGCTGTAAGCCAATCTTTCACAGTCGTTGGCGGCGTAATAAAGGCATACTCACGTTCATCCGCACCAAAGCGAAGATCATCATACTCAATGCTATAGTTTTCCTGACTAGAAACAATACGGTCTACGAGGCCCTCATCATTGACGTCTACAAAAATCATGTACACGTAATTATCGCCGCTTTCATAAGAAACGGTCAAACCATGACGGCCCTCACGGAATAACGCATCCTCCTCATACACATCGGTAATGTGCATCACCTTACATGTAACAGGCACATTATCTGCCTTAATGGACTCAGCCATAGAGGATAAGAACTCAATCGTTTCATTGCGATTGCGCCCAATAATGCCCCGACCAGTGGACATGTATTCGCAGTCCTCTGACAAGAAAGATTCGATACCGTGAATATCCGCGGATTCGAGAATAGATTTTATCAATAAAAGAGCTTGTATTTCAGTCATACTACGCCTCCTATACATGGTAATAATTACTGTTATTATTGTATCACAAATGCACCATATAATGAGCTTTATCCTTTGTTTTTCTAAGTATTCATCATATAATTAAATACATATAGATTTCAATTGGAGGTTACCATGAAATATACAACCATCGTTTTCGATTGTGACGGCACATTACTCGACACGGCTACAGATTTAGCTAATGCCGTAAATCATGTACTACGTACACATAACTTTCCTGAAAAAACACTAGCAGAAGTAAAAGCAGCTCTTGGTAATGCAGTAACCTATTTAATGCGTCAATGTTTACCAAGTTCTGTAGCAGATAGCGAATTAGAGCCATACATTGAGGAATTTAAAGCATACTATGGTGAGCATTTAAAAGACACAACAGCTCCCTACCCAGGCATCCTAGATATGCTTGATGTATTGCGTGAACAAGGTTATAAACTTGCCATCGTATCTAATAAAATCCAAGAAGGCGTTACACCACTAAATAAAGAATACTTTGGCGATCGCTTACCTGTTGCCATCGGTGAAAGACCGGGCTTACAACGTAAACCTGCTCCAGATATGGTGTTACAAGCTTTAAAGGAGTTAAATTCTACCCCAGAAGAATCTATCTATGTTGGCGATTCTGAAGTAGACGTAGCAACAGCGAAAAACTCTGGCTTACTTTGCATCGGTGTTACATGGGGCTTTAGAGAGGAATCCCTACACCAAGAACTAGGTGTAAAGCACATTGCACGCAAAGCAGAAGATATCATTACTATTATTGAAGATCGGAAGAGCACACGTCTGAACTCCAGTCACGAGTGGATCTCGTATG
>URZS01000249.1 GCA_900552445.1 uncultured Veillonella sp.
AATTCAACTCTTCATTTTGAAGATAGAGGAGATGCTTTTACAACAGGTCTGGAAGGTGGTCCATCGAATTTGTGGGCGCAGAATCTGACTTCACAAAACGGATATGGTTGGTCAAGTTATTATTCGGTAATTCAGCATTGTAATATGTTATTAAAGTATACTCCTGGAATATCTGATTCTTCTAGTTCAGGTATATCCTCTGACTCAATATCCCAAAATTCTATCTCCACAGATTTATTTTTACATTCCTTTGTCAAATTACAACACTCCCTAGTACAAATAATATATCTTAATTGTATTGTAGCAAAATATATAAAAATAAGCACTATATCCCATGTTGGATATAGTGCTTACTTTGTATTTAAGTCTAATCTTGTATTTAATTATGCTCAAAAGAGTGACATTTGTTCGTCTTCAGGTAGTTCACCACAGCATTTGAGTTCTTTCATAAGATCAATGATGGTGTTAGATACCTTACAACGACGTTGCAAGTCTTTTAGAGAAGTAAACGGACGTTCTTCTCGTTCAGCTACGATAGCATCAGCTACTGTTTCACCTAAAGAATCGATAGCCAAGAATGGCGGCAATAAAGCACCATCTTTAATGCTAAAACGTCTAGCTTCAGAGTGTTGAATATCTACATTAATAAATCGATAGCCACGTTGGTACATTTCCATAGATACTTCTAAGGCGCTCATAAGGTCCTTATCTTTAGGACTGGCACCGCGATCAAGAGCCTTAATACGATTGAACTCAGTCATTTGCGTTTTAAGGTCTCCCGTCATAATGCGCAAATCAAAGGCCTTTGCACGAATGGAGAAGTATGCTGCATAGAATGCCAATGGATGGTATACCTTAAACCAGGCAATACGAAAGGCCATCATTACATAGGCTACCGCATGGGCCCGTGGGAATAGATAGGAAATCTTTTTACAAGATTCAATAAACCATTCAGGAATATTGTTTTCCCGCATTTCTGCTTCAAACTCTGTCGTCGCTTGACCTTGTTTATTCCGTTTTTCGATGCCCTTCCCTTTACGTACATTCTCCATAACGAAGAAGCTATGCTTTCGATCCATACCACGATGAATCAAGAAGTTCATTACGTCGTCACGAGTAGAGATGGCTTCGTTCAACTTACAAGTACCATTTTTGATGAGGTCTTGCGCATTGTCGAGCCATACGTTAGTACCATGAGAGAAACCAGAGATACGTACTAAGTCGGAGAATGTTTGAGGACGAGAGTCTTCCAGCATGCCCCGTACGAATTTCGTACCACATTCTGGCACGGCCAAGCTTGCTACTTGGTCACCTTGTAATTGCTCAGGTGTTAAGCCAATACCCTCTGTAGAGGAGAATAGACTTAAAGTACGAGGATCATCGAACGGAATAGTTTTAGCATCGATACCGGTCAAATCCTCTAGCATACGAATGATGGTCGGATCATCATGGCCCAAAATATCGAGCTTAGTCATACGACCTTCGATGGAGTGATAGTCAAAGTGTGTTGTTAATACACCACTTTCCTTCTTATTCGCTGGATGTTGTATAGGTGTAAAGTGATGCACATCCATATCGCGAGGACATACCATGATACCACCTGGATGTTGGCCAGTAGTATTCTTTACATTTGTAAAGCCTTTTGCTAGATGTTCAAAGAAACCACTACGAGCTTGAATATCTCGAATTTCGGCGTACTTTTTAACATAACCAAAGGCCGTTTTATCCGCAATAGTACCGATTGTACCAGCTTTAAATACATTATCACGTCCAAATAGTTCTTCCGTATATTTGTGAGCTTTCGCTTGGTAATCACCGGAAAAGTTAAGGTCTATATCTGGAACCTTATCACCTTCGAAACCAAGGAAGATAGCAAACGGAATATCATGGCCATTTGTTTGTAGCGCATGACCGCACTCAGGACAGTCTTTACGAGGCAAGTCAAAACCACCTGCGTATTCGCCCTTTTCAAAGAATTCAGAATGCTTACAATTAGGGCATACATAATGTGGCGGTAATGGATTTACCTCGGTAATTTCAGACATGGTTGCTGCAAAGGAAGAACCTACAGAACCACGAGAACCAACGAGATAACCATCATCAAGAGATTTTTTTACCAACTTATGAGCAATGTAATACAATACGCCGTAAC
>URZS01000250.1 GCA_900552445.1 uncultured Veillonella sp.
TAACAATTGTGATACCATAGAAACGCCAATATTCACTGCGGCTTGCACGGCCTTTAAAATTAGAAAAATTGCCCATAATCGTATGTTTAAAATTATCTACATACGCTAGATTTTTGATAGATAAATCTGTCATTGTATTCTCTCCTACAAAATAACAAATAAAATAAAAATAAGTATTATTATATCATTTTTATTTATGATTTGGAATTTCAATTTCTATATATTTGGGGAATAACTTATGCATTATATTAACCATTTATACAATTGTATTCTATAAAAAACTCTCCCTATAGTGAAGCTATAAGGAGAGTTGTCATTTTTACATCGCACTAGTTGTGAGTAATTGATCTACCAAGAACCATAGTACAAAGATAGCACAGAGCAATCCCGCTGTTAGTCCCATAGTTGGTGTTGCATCGATAAGCCCGATTTCGTGAGCCATTTGTTTTGTTAAGATCACTTGACCTGTAGGAGCACCAAAGCGGTTTGAGTGGCTTTCACCAGGAAGAGCCATCAGCACCAAAAGGATAAGGGTCCCAATTACAGGCACAAAACCGATAAATACGAGGCCACCAGAACGACCTTGGTCATGCAAGCGGCGCACCGCAACGGCTACGCCAGGGATGACCATCACTACGGACAGTAGGACTAGGATTACTAAGCCAAAGCCAACGCCTACCGCACTAGAGAGGGGGGTAATATAACTTAAAAAGGCACATGTGAACAAGATTGCTACAAAGAGCAATTGATACATTAAAAAGAAATTCCAATATTCACTACGACTCGCGCGGCCTTCAAAGTCAGCATATTTATATACTAGACATTGTTTGAAGTTTTCAATCAAACCTAGATTATATTTATCTAACGAAATAGGGGCTTTGCGGACATGCCCACAGTCTGGGCAATAACGATCATTTCTCAGTACTTCATGTCCACAATATGGACAAGATTTCATAATAAACTCCTTCCATCGACAGACAGGAAACAGTAAAGCTCACAAGGTCCTGTTGTACATAACACATATAGTAATTTAGATATTAGGTATTACTTAATATCTATAAATTTAAATTCATCTTAATTTCATTTTACTACAAAGTATTATATTGTCTATAAAAGAGTTGTTAAACTTTTATAAAATAAAATAATGAGTATGTTAATAAATACAGGAAGTTATTACATGTATCCGTTCCCGTTAAGACCAAACCATAATAGTTCACCTACTACATCTACAATTTGAATGGATTGGATAAGAAAGATTGTAATCCCCATAATCCAGTCTTGACGGCGAGAAGGAGTTTCTTCAAGACCTGTTTCTTTACTTATATCAGATGTAACTGGGATATAGCCTGTTCTTTCACCGTAAGCATTTTCCCGTTGATCACCGCGACGTAATTCATAGGTTAAGAATACAAAGAAACCTACAACGGGAATAAAGGAAATCAGCTGCGTCCAGCCACTACGCCCAATATCATGCATACGCCGCGCCGTAGCTGCTATATTGGGAAGTAGCAAAAGTAAGGACACCCAAAAGCCGACCTTACCAACTATGCTTTCAAAATTAGGAAGGCCCAATGCATTACAAATCATGGCCAAAAGCCCTAAGGACCCTTGAATCATTGTAATGGCTGCAACAAAGCGCCAATATTCACTGCGGCTAGCACGACCGTTGAAGTTAGCAAAGTTTTTGATACCTAGCTTGAAGGCATCGGTATAGTTTAAATCATATGTATTGATAGTTGCCATAACCTAGTCCTCCTCCACGTCTTCGATGCTAATAATGCTCCAACCCTTACCTGCGTTATACAAACGAACTAGAACAGGCTCTTGCCCATTTACAAAGGTCACTTTAAAACCAGTATAGTTGAAAGTATAGTCATCTTCTTTATCTTGAGACACGTAATCCAGCTGAATCGTCTCTACTTTAGGATGTTGCACCTTCGCTACTGCTTGTTGCCATAGCTCAAACGTACCGTAGCGCTCCATCTCACGTACACTTAGCTGGCGATATGCGCCATGATAATCCTCTTTGCCAAGCTTTTCATAGTACGCACTCACTATAGAACGAGCCTCCGTAGTAGCCGTTTCACTTTCTAATAAACGATTCGCCTTTTTCGTTAGCGCACTAGGCTCTAAATTACCATAAG
>URZS01000251.1 GCA_900552445.1 uncultured Veillonella sp.
GATGATTGAACTGTTGGCATGGCGCGTATTCCAAGCTTTTGGAGCTTGTGTAGGGCCCATGTTATCGCGAGCCATCATTCGCGATCTGTATGGACGGACTGAGGCGGCAAAGATGTTGTCTACACTGGCTATCGTAATGGCTATAGCCCCCATAGTAGGTCCTTTGTTTGCCGGTCATTTGCTTGTGTGGTATACGTGGCATGCTATATTCTGGCTATTGGTTATTATAGGTGTATTCATGCTGTTAGCCGTCCTATTGTTGCCTGAAACACTCCCTAAGGAAAAGCGTAGCCGCAAGGATATGAGTCATACTTATATCAATTATTGGATCTTGTTGCGCAATAAAGAATTTATGAAATACACGCTTTGTGTAAGCTCTTTCTATATTGCTATCTATGCTTTTTTAACTGGTTCACCTTATGTATACATCGATGTATATGGCGTGCCTACAGAGTATTATGGCTATTTATTTTCCCTTAACATCATTGGTGTAATGCTCATGAGTGCCCTTAATCGGCGTATTGTAAGTGCCATACGCCTCGATAAGTTGTTGCGCTATGCTACTATGTTTGCAGCCATATGTGTAACGATTGTCATGATTTTAATGTTTATGGGCGAACACTCTTTATGGCTTATTGTAATCGGCAGTTTCTTATTTTTCTCTATGAATGGTGTCATTGCAGCGGTTACCAATGCATTAGCTCTAGAACGGGCTGGTAAGATGGCTGGCTCTGGTGCGGCTTTACTAGGGGCCATGCAATATGGTAGTGGTATTATTTCGTCTTTGGTGTTAACATTCTTTCCAAATGATTCGGCATATCCTATGATGTCTGTTATTGCCATCTTTGTTATTATTTGTGCTATTTTAGCATTCCCTAGAGATAAACGATACGACCATTAATAATTGTGAAAGCAAGAACTCAAAATGGGTTCTTGCTTTCATCGTTTTTTTAGGTTATAATAGTAAGGCTTATTGATGGTAAGCACTTCCTACCCCTATGTGTCGATAGGGGCATTAGTCCGAAAGAGGAGGTGATTTTGTATGAACAAATACGAAGTCATGTTTATTGTGAAACCAGCTGAAGAAGAAGCAACTAACGCTGTTATTGAAAAAGTAGAAGCTTTAATTGCTCGTGTAGGCGGCACAGTAGAAAAGGTAGATCGTTGGGGCAAGCGTCGTCTTGCTTACGCTGTGAAGAAATTCACTGACGGTTTCTATGTATTGATCAACTTTGAAGCAGCACCTGCTGAAATCAAAGAAATCGATCGTGTATTGAAAATCAACGATGAAGTCCTAAGACATCTAATTGTAAAACACGAAGCATAATTAAAGCCTGGAGGAAAACATGAACTCTGTACAAATTCTAGGTAATTTAGCTCGTGATCCTGAAGTACGTTACACTAAAACAGGTCGTGCGGTAGCAACTTTCACAGTAGCCGCAACAAATACCTATGTTGACTCTGCAACAAATGAAACGAAAGAACAAACTGCTTTCATCAACTGCGTTGCATGGGGTAAACTTGGTGAAGCGGCAGGCAATCTTCGTAAAGGCAGTCGTTGCTTTGTAGAAGGTCGTTTGCAAACTCGTTCTTACGAGACTCAGGACGGTCAAAAACGGTACGTTACTGAAGTAGTAGCGAACTTTGTGGGCCAATCCCTTGATATGAATACTAATTCTTTCGAAGGTGGGTCCAATTTTGATAGTTTCAGTACAGGCGGCGATGACGAAAACATCCCGTTCTAGTGTCAGGGACTCCTACTAATTCGAAAAGGAGGATTCGCAATGAGAAGAGATAGAGGCAGAAAGCCAAGAAGAAAAGTATGCGTTTTCTGTGCAGACCATATCGATCAAATCGACTATAAAGATGTTGCTAAACTTCGTCGTTTCACGACTGAACGCGGTAAAATCTTACCTCGTCGTATTTCCGGTACTTGCGCAAAACATCAACGCAAATTGACTACATCTATCAAACGTGCACGTGCAATCGCTTTATTGCCATTCACTGCTGAATAATTGATGAATCAAGGCGGTACAACCATTTGGTTGTACCGCCTTTTTGCGTTCTTTTGGAGGTATTGTTTTATAGTGAATTTAAATTTTAGATCGGAAGAGCACACGTCTGAACTCCAGTCACGA
>URZS01000252.1 GCA_900552445.1 uncultured Veillonella sp.
GCTCATCAACACTTGAGTAGCCCAATCTTCAAGAGCAGATTCCAGTTCATTTTGTAACGCTTCACGCTCTTGAAGCATTTGGTGTTGCTCTTGGTCAGAACCTAGGGCACGCATAGACTCCACAATTTGACCACGGCGCTCATATAATATTGCCAACTTGTCTTCAATGGATGCTATTTCTCGTTCAGAATGCGCCAATTCATCAAGCCAATTATCCTTATTGCCTTCACGCAAGCGGCGATAGAATAAATCCCTATTCTCCGCATCAGGCGCTAGTAAGTCTAACTGAACCTGACTTTGTTTGTAAATGGTTTGCCATTGCTTGTATTGATCTTCATCAATAAGATGTTGACGATACTCGTTGGAGCTTTCCATACCAGCCTTGTGCAAGAGCTCTTGTTGACGAAGTAGTAATTCTTTTTCTTTGCGGTGCCAATTATCATACTCATTGCGGAAGCTTTTACGTTGTGCTTCCTTTTGTTCCCATACAATTTTATTTTGTTGGAAGTTTTTGTATTGGTTATAAATACGTTTTAACTCTGTTGGAGATACTGGCGCCTCAACACCAAGGTTATACCACAAGGTCATCGCTTGGTCTTCGATAACACGTAAGCCTTCTTTATGCTCAGCTAATCGCTTTTCATAGCCTTCAATGGTGCGCAATTGTTCATGATATTGATCATACTCTTGTTTGAGTCCAAAGAAATCATCTTCGTTAAGGCTCTTCGCCGCACCTTGAGGCAACCAATTCTGCCAAGCTGCAAGGGCTTCATCATAAATAGCTTGTAATGTATGACCTTCTTGGATCCAACGATCAAGATGTGCCGCTCCTTCAATGGATGGAATTGGGCTCACCACAGGTGTTGCGGCCTTAATCAACGCCTCTAGCTGATGTTCTACATCAGATTTACGAGATGACAAGATTTGTAACTCATAATTCAGTTTAGATACATCAGAATTGCCGTTATGACGTCTCCATGTAGCATACCAGAACAACGCCATAGATAGGATTAATAATACAAAGCCGCCAATCGTATAGAGTACAGACTCTAATACTAATAAGCCTGCTAATACGAGTAAAACGCCAATCACTGCAGCTACGCCACTAATGCGTTGTAACCACTTTGGCAAATTACTCGGTTGTGCATCAGGACCATAGCTATCCCGTTTTTCTATAACCCGATCTATATCCATCAAGATAAGCTCTAGTTCACGTTCGAGATGCTCTTTTTTCGCCAAATCCTCTTCACTGTAATTTGGCAAGGATGCTCCGTCAAGATTGGCTGCTGGCAAATCATCAGAAGCCTCAGCAGGCTTGCGATCTTGCCAATGTAATAATTGATCTTTAGCAGTGCGCAAGCGACTTGCTAAGCGCTCGCCTTCAAACCAATTTACATCGTCAGCCATTGGCTCATCATCACGCCACGCAGAATACATAGAACGAGAAAACTCTAATTGTTCTCGTACCTTAAAGATATACGCATCCCCTTCTTCACATTCCCGGCGCAATTGTTCCCACTTGGCACCTTGTTGGATAAGGTCTTCAATATCTTGACCATACGTACCAAATGGACTATCCGGACTAAAGTTAGCTGGCATCAAGGCCGCTTCCTTTTCCTGCCACAACTGCATATTATCTCGAGCTCGTTTGATTTCCTCATCGATGCGAAGGAACTCATCACGACTCAAGGCAAGCTCGCTATTGTACTGTTGCATATGCATACGCGCTTCTTCGCTACGGCGATACGTATCCCATGCGCGCAATACGACGTCTATACCATCGCGGTATTCCTTCCATTCTTGCAACTGACCTTGCAATTCTGCCTCAGTCTGTTCCGTACTATGAAAGGCTTTTTGCAATTCTACATATTGCGTTTCATGCTCGGCTAAATGGCTTAACTTTTGACGATTTTCTTTAAGCTCATCCATCAACACATTGATGCGGCGTTTACCATTGGAGGAAGCTACTAATAGATCAGTAGCGCCTTTTTCCACATCTTTTACGACAGAGCCTAAATGCTCGCCCCCTTCAGCACCGAAGAAACGGGACCGAACCTCTACCTCTTGTAGAACATCGAGCCCTTGTAAATCATCAAGGGTCAATGCAAAAATTCGATTATATGTTTTTTTAT
>URZS01000253.1 GCA_900552445.1 uncultured Veillonella sp.
CAAAGCCTTCTTAAAACGCGAGTGGGAACAAGCAGTAGAAGCGAAGCTTACAGGCGATTGTCGTCGAGCTCCATGTAAGGGCTGTAATGTATGTCCAGAGCTCAATACAGCTATTATTGACTATAAGGAGGGTGGCAGAGTTGAAAAAGTTACGTTTGGCCTTAAATAAAGGCGAAGAATTGAGATTCTTGTCGCACCTTGATTATGCACAAGCTGTAGAGCGTATGATTCGCCGCGCCGGAATTAAGATGGCTTATTCCGAAGGCTTTAATCCACATATGAAAATTAGCTTCTCCTCTGCACTTGCGTTAGGTGTAACGGCAGCGGCTGAATATATCGATATGGATGTACTGGAAGAAGATTCTTTAGGGTCCATCATGGAGCGTTTAAACCGCGTAGCACCTCCAGGTCTTGAAGTACTAGGTGGCAAAGAAATGCCTGAAAAGGTTAAAAAGATGATGGCTATTTGTAATTTTGCTATTTACGAAGTTACAGGGCCTGTAACGGATGAAAATGCTGATTGGGATGCATTGCTAAAACCTTTCAATGAAGCATCGGAAATTTCTTATGAAAAGATAACGCCTAAGAAAACTCGTACCATCGATGTGAAAGAATTTGTAAAAGAACCTATCGTAGCATCTGTTAAGGATGGTATGGTAACCCTTACTATGGGCATCGGCATCTATCCGCAAGGTACAATCAAACCTAGCGAAGTGTGGAACCTTGGTAAAGAACAATATAACTGGCCTATTACGACGGGCTATGAAATTCACCGTAAAGCCATTATGGTAGAAAACGAAGAAGGTCGTTATACTCCATTGGAAATTAATTACTAATTTTTTTTACATAAATTTTAAGCGTTTATATAAGCTTTAGTGACTTAAAAGACCTATATATTTTGAATTGAACGAAGGGAGGGATAGGATGCATAAAATTTTGGTCAATGTTATGCGCGAAGAAATCCGCATGGCTGTTATCGACGAAGAAGGGCAGTTAGTAGACTTTGTCTTAGAACGTACTGATGAGTCTCACATGGCAAATCATATGTACAAAGGTACTGTTAAGAACGTACTTAATGGCATGCAAGCGGCTTTTGTCGATATTGGAGGCTCTCAAAATGCGTATTTAAACCTTCAACAAGGGAAGGAACAGAAAATCTTGCCACGCCTATCTGTGGGGCAACAAGTTCTTGTTCAAGTCGTAAAAGAGGAGATGCTCGGTAAAGGGGCTCGCGTTACTGCTGATGTGAGCCTTGCCGGTCGTTTTATGGTGCTTTTACCATATTCTGAAGGTATGCACATCTCTAAAAAGATTACCGATGAAGCATTACGAGCAAAGTTGCAAGAGTTGGCGGCGCCATATGTGCAAGAAGGTTGTGGTTTTATTATCCGTACCGCAGCGGCTAAGGCTAGCGCTGATGAAATTGGACGAGATATGGACTACTTGTGGCGCACATGGCAACATGTGTTAAAGCGCTTTAAGGTGGCTAAGAGCGGCACTGATCTTTATAGTGATGCGGACTTTTGGTTCCGTCTTGTACGTGACTATGCGCATCGCAATGTAGAGGAAATCATCGTCGATTCCGATATGGGTGAATCACGATTGATGGACCTCTTAGGTCATGGCCCTACATCACAGCAAATTAAAGTGACACGCCATCGTGATAGCACACCTATCTTTAAAGCCAATCACATTGAACCTCAATTAGAAGATCTTATCTCTCGTGATATCAATCTTCCTTCTGGTGGCTCTATCCGCATTGATCATACAGAGGCTCTTACCGTATTCGATGTGAACTCTGCTCATTATACGGGTAAATCCAATAAGCTAGAAGATTTAGCTTTCACCGTTAATAAAGAGGCGGCTAAAGAAATCTGCCGTCAATTGCGATTGCGAGACATAGGTGGAATTATCGTTGTCGATTTTATTGACATGAAAGATAAACAAAATCAACAAGAACTGTTGAAAGTGTTAAGTGCGCAAGCCAAGTTAGACAAGATGAAAACTGTAGTATGTGGTATTAGTTCACTTGGTCTTGTGGAAATGACGCGTAAGCGTGCGCGCCAAGGTTTACAAACCTTGATGTTTGATACATGCCCTCAATGTGGAGG
>URZS01000254.1 GCA_900552445.1 uncultured Veillonella sp.
CTGGTCGATCAAAGGCATATTGGAATGGATCGCGATGCATAAGAACGACGGTCCATTTTTTCGTATTAGCTGCTAAATCTTGGCGCAACCATTGAACCTGTACATCATATAAATCAGGATGATGCGTATCATGATTATCCTCATGATTACTTTCATATAACATCGTATCTAATACAACGTAATGCACATCGCCAAAATCGTAAGAATAGTACCGACGATTGAATGTTTCATTTCCATTAGGTGGTACTCCGAAGTAATTCAAATATGCATAAGGCTCACGTATTTTCCAATCTAATGTATACATCTCATGATTACCTAAAGTCGTTGCTAATGGCACATTGGCACTTAATGGTTTAATAGAGTTAAGCCATGTGCGCCATTGATAAGCTTGCTCCCCATTATCTACAAGGTCACCCATACTAATATACAGAGCGGTCCTAGGGTTGCGTAGTGCTGAGCTCTTTACAATCTCTTCCCACTGAGAATAATCCCCCGACTGAGAATCTGGATAGATGAGCACATCATATACACTAGCACCAGCTGTTTCCAGACGGTACCAATCACTACGGCGGTCTGTACCGTAACCTACGCGATATTCATATTTAGTATTAGGTGTTAGACCTGTCACTGTGGCCTCATGAATATAGGTAGTACTACCATCATCGGTAAAAGCTTTATCTGTAGCGCCTATCGTTTGGGACTTTTCAGCGCCCTCTAGACGATACTCTATTACCGCATCAGCTTCGCTATTATCTGATTGCCACATTATGGTTCGGCTTGTGCTATTATCTTGAGCTACGATTTGTCGAATATAACGGCTTTCAGAATCAAGCAGTGGTTTTATCTCTTGACCACTCATAACAGCTGCAGTTCTAGCAATACGACTGTATATAGTATCTTTATATACATAGCTACCTACAGCAGCACCGGCCACGACAATAATAGCTAGTAAGGATATAATTAATCTTTTTTTGTTCATATAATTCCTTTATTAACTAAACTGTTTGACTAATATTTAATATGAACACATTATAAAACTTACACTTAACTTTAAGTCAAATAAGATTTTGCTATACTTCTTCAACATCTACTTTTCTATATCTAGCAGTAATACATCCCAACATATTTAATTGCGGTATATTCCATTCATTAGGTAAATAGATATCACAGGTAAGCTCATCACCTATAGAATTATTAGCTATAAATTGATAGCGCCCTAATTCTTCATTGCTATATACTCTTTCAATTTGATTTAAAGTAGTGGCACCCCAAAATCGACTAAATTCTGACCAAATAATTTCCGTATCAACTTGAGATAACTCAACCTGTAGTCTATATGTTATGCCAACTTTGCATCGTTTTTTTAAGCCCTTTTCGTCAGCACTACAAACCTTAGTAGAGCCTTTATCAAAAGACCATTCTAGACCATCTAACGATTTAATTTGGGTAGAAATAAGATTTATCAATTATTTTTCGTAATATTGCTTCATTTGTGTATAGCCATTAACGATGACTTCGATTTCACCCGTTCTAGGATGGAAAATAAGACCGTGAATAGGCACATCTTTAGGAATCAAAGGGTTCATGCGCAATTCCTCTACTGTATCCTCTACATTTTCAGCAGGATGTGTAAAGCCATCAGCCCAGCGTTCCATTTCTTTTCTCACCATGTGAATCGCTTCAGGTGCAATGCCACGATCCAACATTTTTTTAGACAAGCTTTCAGCTGTCGTTTTAGCCATACCACATTCATGGTGACCAATGATAAAGATTTCATTTACACCTAGCTCAAAAATACATACCAGCAAGCTACGCACAATACCATCAAAAGGACCTGTAATACAGTTACCTGCAGTTTTAACAATCTTCGCTTCACCGCGGCCAATATCCATGGAGTCCTCTAAAAAGTTTACGAGGCGCGTATCCATACATGTAACGATAGCCATTTCGCGGCTCGGCATTTTACTACATTTAGTGTCGGTTTCAACGTAACCTGTATTTTGATCTTCTACATATTCTCTATTATGGGCTAAAATATCATCTAATAAACTCATAGTACCTCCTATATAAAAAGACCTT
>URZS01000255.1 GCA_900552445.1 uncultured Veillonella sp.
GTAGTTCGTATCGCCACTGTAGCCCGCATTGACAAAGCCAGCCGAAAAAAACTCCTTTTTGGTAGCATTGCGGAGCCATCCACACTCGCATTCGTTCTTGTAATAGGCAACACGGTTTCGTCTCTGTTTCATGAGAGGAAGCTGATCGTAATCATCATGCTCAAAATGTGTACTATCCCATGCATCGCCCCAACCATAAATTTCTCCAACTGTCGGGATAGTTAAGCCTCTCATTCTTTTTCTGAAAGCCTCTGGGAACATTTTGTACAGCTCGGTATCGATCCACTTTTTCAAATCGGACTGAGAATATCCGCCAGCATTACCACCATCTTTATTCATCGGGCGTTTGGTAACATAATCGTCGAAAATGAATAACGCCTTATCGTTTGTAACTTTCTGAACTGTTGCCGTAAAGTTTCCGAGCTTTCCTAAAGGAACCATCAGTTTATCACCAACTTTAATATCTGCCAGAAGGATAGAATAGTGGTAGCGAGCTGTGTGACCAGTGCCAAATATCGGTTCCAGATCAATAGCGTAAGCGTCATCCGATTTTACTTTTTCATCGAGGTCGATGTACTTTCTATACATCCTTTCTACAGTCGAAACGTCAACTCCCCTTTTGGTTAGGTTGATAATTTCTTCTCCTAATGTCATTTCTCTTTTACACATAATGTTAATCTCCTTTCAGATTAAAAATTTGTTATTCTTTCCATAATAGTGGCTGTAATTTTTGCGAACCTACATCAAGTTTCTATAATCATATCTAGGTCCACATCCGTAATCTATTACAAACACGGGTTCATCATTGTCGTTAAGCTGTGAAGTATAGCGAAGGTCGATATATCCTTCTCGGTCAATATTCCATCCAATGTCGTCGCCGATTTTAATAGATGGCAAACCAATTTCGTAATAAAATTCATTAAGAGAAATATACATTTCATCTCGCATCCTTCTATTCAAGTCGTTCTCTGCTTTCTTAATCCTGTCAATTTTTGACTTGAAATATCGTCCTGATAATACATCGTAGCAAAGAGTCTCGCCATCTCCAACAAATATAATTTCGCTTTCTTTTGCCGGATGCGTATCGATTTTCTCTTTTGCAACGGCATCTCTGATAGTCTGCTCTTTTTTTTCTCCAATCGTTTCAACAACTTTGTTCTGATATTCCTTGAGTGATGTTTCAGCTATAGAATATGCCGTAGCCAATGCGGCGTTTCTTCTGGCATTTACTGAACTTGCTCCAATCAGACAAGCAATAGATAAACCGCCGGTTATAGCTACTGGAACATAACATTTCCACGTAACTTTTATAATTTCAGTCTTGCTGAGGTTATGTCCTTCATATGGTATATTTGTTTCATTAGCTTTTTTAAGCTCCGCACTACCAATTAATTTTAGTGCCTTAGGAGTTGCTCTTACAGCCATTACAGTCGTTGTTACCATTCCAGCAATACCTATTCCGGTCAATATTTCCGGACTGTGTTTTATGGTTGATTTTTTCACTGCATTATATGCCGCTTTAATATTGGGTTTATGCATTTTTATTACCAGATTTCCGGACGAACCCCAAGAGAGAACGAAGCGCCGTAGTAGTACGTAAAGCCAAGGAAGCCCACACTAGCGAAACGAGCCGAAGAAAATTCTTTCTTGGTAGCATTACGGAGCCATCCGCACTCACACTCATTGTTATAATAAGCAACTCGATTGCGTCTCTGCTTCATAAGTTGGAGCTGTTTGTCATTATCAGCCTCAAAGTGATTTCTATCCCACTCGTCGTCCCAGCCAAACATCTCACCTACTGTCGGAATAGTCACATCAGTAAGTCTTGCCCTAATTGAATAAGGTAATGCCTTTACGAACTCTGTATGTAACCATTTATTCAAATCAGAGTCTTCAAATCCGCCCTTATTTGTGCCTGACTCATTCATAGGTCTCTCAGCTACATAATCATCGAAAATAAGCATAACCTTATCGTCCGTAACCTTGTGTACTGTTGCCACAAATTCTCCCAATCCATCCAACTTGATTGTTGTCTTATCTCCTACCTCAGCATCTTTTAAGTCGGACTTTGCAGGTAC
>URZS01000256.1 GCA_900552445.1 uncultured Veillonella sp.
CTTTCCCTACACGACGCTCTCCCGATCTAATTGTATCGGCCTTGAAAATCCTGGGGCAGAACATTTTGTTACACATATTTTGCCAGACCTCAAAAAATACGATGTACCATTGCTTGCTAATATGTCTGCAGGCACAATTGATGAATTTGCATGGATGGCAGAGACCTTATCTGTAGACGGTATTGCAGGCCTAGAGGTTAACGTATCGTGTCCAAATGTAGAATGTGAAGGCATGGCCTTTGGAGTGGATCCAAAGGTAGTTGAACAGGTAACGAAAGCTGTTCGCAAGGTAAGCGATAAACCTATTATCGTTAAGCTTTCACCAAATGTAACGGATATTGTGAAAATTGCAAAAGCTGTTGAAGCAGGCGGTGGTAATGGGGTAAGCCTTATCAATACCTTGTTGGGCATGGCTATTGATATTCACCGACGAAAACCTTTATTGGGAAATACGTACGGTGGCTTATCTGGTCCAGCTGTAAAGCCTGTTGCACTTCGCATGGTACACCAAGTTTATAAAGGGGTAAATATTCCTATTATTGGTCTTGGAGGTATTATGACTGGCACAGATGCTATCGAATTTATGATGGCTGGTGCTCAAGCCGTTCAAGTTGGAACTGCTACGATGGTAGATCCTACGGCGATTTCACGTATTGCCCGTGAAATGAGTGACTATGTAGAACAATATAATCTTAACAGCATTACAGATATTGTTGGTGCTGTTCATCAAGCTTAATCTAATCATATCTGTGGTAAACTTGCACAACCATAAGTTTTACTGAAAAATCATAAGTTTTATTGCACAACCATAAGCTTTACTGATTTATAAGATATGATGCAAAAAGACCTAGTACATAAAAAAACTGCACCTCCAAAAATTGTGTCCAATTTTTGGGGTGCAGTTCAATGCACTAGGTCTTTTTTTATGTATTGTATGGGTATCTAAAGCTAAATAGGTCCCCATGGTATGAACTGTTGATATCATGATGGTAATACTATGTATCATTTGAACTATACATAAGCCTTGTAGAAATCGATAAATTGCTGTGCTACAGGAGATAAAGCATGTCCTTTAAGAGTGATAAAGGCTTTTTTAAAGTCCCCTGAGAATTCTGGCAATTTGATGCGGGCCATCTTACGATGGTTGATCAATTCTTTTGCATCCATTGGAACTAATGATACAGTGCGGCCAGAAGAAGCCCATTCAATGGCGGAGCTTTTAGTAGTAGTTATAGCCACTGCATTGAGTTGTTCCATATCTGTTAAGCTAGATTGCATGATCATACGTACGGAACCACCAGAAAGGGATAGAGGACATTTTTTTATGTCTTCCCAAGTGATGGTATCATGTTCACGATCTGTCCAGAATACATCGCGACGGAAGATAGCATATAAATGTTCTTCTTGGGTAAGGAGAATATCAAATTTATCAGTATCTACCATCTGAATGTTAGCAATGCCTAATTCGGCACTGCCGTTGATGAGTTGATTTACTACATTTGTCATGAGACCTTCGTAAATCTCAAAGTGAACAGACGGATATTTCATAGAAAAGGCTGGTAAATATTGCTGTACAATTGGTGTTGAACGAGAAGCAGAGGTTGCAATACGCAATGTACCTTCGATGCGAGAGTTCAATTGTTGTACTGCATTATAGGTAGATTCTTCAATAGAGCAAAGTTGTTGAGCTTTTTCGTAGAAAATCTTTCCAGCATCTGTTAATTGTAAATTTGAGCCTCGTTGTCCACGTTTGATATTGATTAATTGAGCCCCAAATTCAGCCTCTAAATACTTTAACTGCTTACTTAACGCCGGTTGTGTAATATGAAGAATCTCTGCGGCCTGCGTCATATTGCCCGTTTGAACGAGGGTAATAAAATTGTGGTAGTAAGATGTATCCATGGAATCTCCCTATTATACACAAAATAAGATAAATAAAAATTATAACGAACTAAGTAACCGTCATTTCACAATTAATAGAGTAGTATATATACTATACTCATCAAGGATATAGAAAGTTAAATTTAATATTAAACAAACTTAATATCCTTATCATAATTTTTGATATAA
>URZS01000257.1 GCA_900552445.1 uncultured Veillonella sp.
AATCATATATACTATTAATAATTAATATTAAAAACTTTCAATTTTGTAGCCTAGGTTACATTATTACGTGTTAAAATAGTTTATACTAGGAACATCGGGTCAGTATTTAATACCCGTACTGATCGTTACGCCGGGTTTTGATGAGGCATCGCCTAGTTGATCTCATCACGCTGTTCGTATACGTGCGAAGCTTTCACAAAACCCAATGGCGTATATATTTTACAAACAAAGAATCATATAGATTAACTAAGTAGTTTTAGCCACTATTCTCTGCAGAGAGGGCTCGAGAAAGGATTTAACATGGCACAAATTGCAGCAAATTTACAACGCATTAAAAACGGTCAACGCCGTTATGCAATTACACCTCGCATTCCTGGAGGTTTCATTCAACCTGAACAATTACAAAAATATATCGACGTAGCCAATGAGTTTGGCGCTGTTCTAAAATTGACTGCCAGCCAACGCATTATGATTACGAATTTGAAAGCAGAAGACGTAGATAAAGCTTGGGAGATGCTCGGCATGGAGCCAGCGTACACTGTATCTAACCGCGTGCGCAGTGTAAAAATCTGCCCTGGTACTACATTCTGTAAACGTGCTAAACAAGATAGCGTACATCTTGGCATGCAAATCGAGCGCAAATATTTGTCTCAAGAAATGCCAAACAAAATGAAAATCGGCGTGTCCGGTTGTCTTAATTCTTGTACTGAAAGTCGCCTGAAAGATGTGGGTATTATCGGTACTGTAGAGGGCTGGAACGTATACGCTGGCGGTAGCGGCGGTGCACACCCTCGCATTGGCGACCTCATCGCAGAGGTAAAAACTGAAAAAGAAGCTCTTGCATTGGTAGATCGTATCATTGCATACTATAAAGAAAATGCTCAAATCGAACGCATGGGCGAATTCATTGACCGCATTGGTTTAGAGGCTTTCAAAGCAGCTGTATTGGGCGACCTTGAAGGTGCTCCAGCTGAAAGCAAATCCGAAGAACCAGCTGTATTCTTGCCTGGTCAAGGTAACGATCCTGAAGTCGAAGCACCTCGCCTCGAAGCAGGTTCCCCTATTACTCCAGACACAATCATTCGCGACATCGTGGAAACATATCCAAATGTTGTGCCTGTATTGCAAGGCATCGGCATGGGTTGCTTAGGCTGCCCTTCTGCCACAGCTGAGCCATTATGGCAAGCCGCAGAAATTCACGGTTTTAATGTATACGATTTAGTAGAGAAGTTAGAAACAGCACGAAAAGGAGCTTAATATGTCCGCATTCTTAGGTCACATCCATTACTGGTTATATCGTAAAATTCAATTGCTCGTTGAGCGTGAAAACTTGATTGTAGAAAAAACAGCTAAAGTTGTTGATGATTTGGCAGAGGAATTACACTCTATCTCCGTAGATACATACGGCGAACCAATCAATCCAAGCATTCCGTTGGAAAACATCATCGACCACGGCAATATCCATGGTTGGTTGGCTAACCAAATCAACATCGCATCCGTTCGTGAAGCAGCTTTCATCAGAGATTTGCTTGACACTAACTCCGGCGACGAAGCGGTGAACGTAGTAACAGCTATTCTCGATGCATTTGCTGTACAAGGCCAAGCATGTGGCGTTGTGGCGCAAGACAACCTTGAAGAACACACTGCTCCAGCGATTTACAATGCGTTGCAAAACTTCTACGTAAATGGCATGCCTTGCGATGGCGGTGACCAAGTGGTTTCTGAAAGCCCAGATGAGTTCACATGGGTGGGTGACCACAGATTACAAGCAGGCTACTGGCGTACAGCGGGCGTTGACCCTAAATTCATGGCTGTAGCTTACCAAACATGGTTCGAAGCTTTTGTAAAAGCTATTGATCCAGCCTTTGAACTTGTAACGACTGAAGAAAACGGCACACGTTTGTATACAATCAAGAAAAAATAAGTAATAAATACATAACCTTTCGTTTGTTTAAGAACTATAAACGAACGAAAACGGGCGTAAAAACGAACGAAAACGGGCGTAAAAACGAACGTAAAATTTTACGTTCGTTTTTTTCATGTCTGAAA